>SBAY01000150.1 GCA_005239945.1 Nitrospira sp. | reverse complement strand
ATAGGTGAACATTTCCTCTTCTTTTACAGCCGTCTGTCTCATAAGAATCATCTCCTTTTTAAAATATCTCTTGCAGATTAAACCTTAGTCTGGAGTAATACCCCCAATAGCTTTTTCCCCTTTTAATCTATGATACCATTTTTAAACTTTTTTTTCAAGTGTTTTTTTGCTTTTCAGAAATTTTTCTTGAAAAATTTCTGAAAAAATGGTAGAATAAGTAATAACAGGTTGAATGATTACAAAAAATTTATTGGAGGAAATATTCGGCTATGGGAAGACGCGGGGTTCGAGTTGAAGAGATAGGAAGTATTTTAGAGAGAATGCTGGCGAGAATAAGGGTAAAGGATAAAGATGGCCGGGAAATTCCTTTAGCCCGAAAATTAGCCGAGGTCAGGGCTATCCAATTATGGCCGGCTGTCGTGGGAGATAATGTATCTGCCCATACTAAACCACTTAGCATCCAGGATAAAATAATCTTTGTCAAGGTTGACAATTCAGCCTGGTGCAATGAGCTTTCGTTCTTTAAGAAGGATATTATAAAAAAGGTTAATGAGGGAGTAGGCATGCGGGTCATAAGGGATGTGTATTTTAAGGTATAATTAAAAATTATGAATCAAAAATTAAAAATTGAGGAATCAGAAAATAACTTTAATTCAGACATTAGACTTCAGACTTTAGACATCAGACTTTTCGTAGCCTTATATACTAAAAGTGCTAATTCATGTGCTAATTGCCATGCTTTTATTTTTATATAATCTCTACTCCTTTTTCTCCCTTAAGTCTAATGTCTGATGTCTATGGTCTAATGTCTGAATTGAAGAGAAAATAATCTTCAATTCCTCAATTTTTAATTTATAATTTTTAATTCTATCAAAGGGAGGGAAATTAAAAAAAATGGAGACAACTTATACTACCGAGAAGATTCAAATATTAGAGGGATTGGAAGGCGTTAGGAAAAGACCGAGTATGTATATCGGCGATACCAACATTCACGGATTACATCACCTGGTCTATGAGGCAGTGGATAACTCAATCGATGAGGCATTAGCCGGCGTTTGCAAAAATATCAATGTGGTTATCACTCAGGATGGAAACATCATAGTTGAGGATGATGGTCGTGGCATACCGGTTGATATCCATTCTGTTTATAAAAAGAGCGGGGTAGAAATTGTCATGACTATGCTGCATGCCGGAGGTAAATTTGATGATAAGGCGTATAGAATCTCCGGTGGATTACATGGAGTAGGTATTTCGGTGGTCAATGCCTTATCGGAATGGATGGAGGTAGAGGTCCATCGAGATGGAAAAGTCTATTGCCAAAAATACAAATTTGGAAAACCAACTATGCCGCTTGAGGTAATTGGAACAACGGATAAGACAGGCACTAAAATTAGATTCAAACCGGATAAAAAGATATTCAAGCAGACACAAGAATTTTCCTTTGATATGTTATCCCAGCGGCTTAGAGAATTAGCCTTTTTAAATAAAGGCGTAAAAATCTCGATTTCAGACGAAAAACTTAAGAAAGAACATACCTTTTTTTATGAAGGGGGGATTATCTCCTTTGTTGAATACCTGAATGAAAATAAAACCCCACTCTATGACAAACCTATCTATTTCTCAAAAGAAAAGGATGGGATAGAGGTAGAGATTGCTATCCAGTATAATGATGGTTATCTGGAAAGTATCTTTTCGTATGCGAATACGATTAATACCCAGGAAGGTGGAACTCACTTGATTGGTTTCAAGTCAGCCCTTACCCGTGTCTTAAATGACTATGCCCGGAAGAATAACCTATACAAGGAGGCTGATTTCTCACTTTCCGGTGAGGATGTGCGTGAAGGGATAACGGCGGTTATAAGTGTAAAATTAAGGGAGCCGCAGTTTGAGGGACAAACCAAGACAAAATTAGGTAATAGTGAGGTAAAAGGTATTGTTGAGTCGATTGTCGGGGAGGGATTAGACCTATTTTGTGAAGAAAATCCATCTATTGCTAGAAAGATAATCGAAAAGTCGATTATGGCCGCTCGTGCCAGAGAAGCCGCCAGAAAGGCACGAGAACTGACCAGACGCAAAAGTGCTCTGGAATTTGACTCGCTACCAGGTAAATTAGCTGATTGCTCGGAACGTGACCCTGCCCAATGTGAGATTTATTTAGTCGAAGGTGATTCTGCAGGTGGCTCAGCCAAACAAGGCAGAGATAGAAGATTTCAGGCTATTTTACCCCTGCGAGGTAAGATTTTGAATGTAGAAAAAGCCAGACTTGACCATGCCTTAGGAAATGAGGAGATAAGAACGCTTATTACTGCCTTAGGCACTGGTATTGGAGAGGAAGATTTTGATTTGAGCAAACTACGGTATCATAAGATCATTATTATGACCGATGCGGATGTAGATGGCGCTCATATTCGAACATTGCTTCTAACCTTGTTTTATCGCTATTTCCCTAAATTGATAGAACAGGGTTATGTCTTTATTGCCCAACCGCCTCTTTACGGGGTTAAGAAGTCTAAAAAGGATTATTATGCCTACTCGGATGATGAATTAGAAAAATTATTAGAAAAAATTGGCCGAAAAGGAATAAGTATCCAGAGATATAAAGGATTGGGAGAGATGAATCCAGACCAACTCTGGCTAACCACGATGGACCCAGAAACCAGAACCATCCTGCAAGTTACCTTAGAAGATACCGTGGAGGCAAATAATATCTTTACGATTTTAATGGGTGACAAGGTAGAGCCAAGGCGCAATTTCATCCAAACCCATGCCCTGGAGGTGCGGAATCTGGATGTGTAAAGAGAAATAGTTACTAACTATATGTAAATCATGTAGTTAGAGAATTCGGCTTATTGTGAACTACCCGAATTTTTTAAATTTTTTTAAAAAAATAAACAATCCTGAAGAGTAAAAAATCTTCGCACAAAAACTTCCTGAAATAATTCAATCTTTTATTCCTCCAAAAATTTTTTAAAAAAATATTTGTATTTTT
>SBAY01000250.1 GCA_005239945.1 Nitrospira sp. | reverse complement strand
TCCACATACCTCAAAACAGCTTAGACCCGAACGGCAAATTTGGTCTTATGGCTCTTCCATCCATCGGGTTCTACATACGCTTTTCCTGACATACCAAAGTTCACAAAGGTTTTAATTAATTAACAACAAATTACTTCCTTATCTTTGTGTCCTCTGGGATTTTCTCCGTGCCCTCTGTGGTTTCTTTCATAATTCTTTCATATTTTATTTGACACTACCGGAAATAGCGAAATTCGAATATCGAAATCCGAAACAAATTCAAAAAACAAAATCCGAATGCTTAAACTTCGTACTTCGTGCTTCGAATTTTTCATCCTACCGGCACCTCAACATAAATAGCTGTCCCATCTTTTTCCGAACTCTTTACCCGGAAAATTCCACCCAACAATTCTACCCGTTCATTCATAGTAAAAAGTCCAAGCCCCTTTTCGCTTTTAAGAGCCTGAGCGTAATCAAACCCTTTTCCATTATCCTTTATTTCTAATGATAAACGATTCCCGCTCAACTTAAGTGTAACCTCTATACAATTAGCATTAGAATGTTTGATGGCATTGCTTAGTGCCTCCTGATATATTCGGTATAGATTCTCTTTTACCCTTGAATCTATTTTTATGGAATCCTGGGCATTGACTTTTATTTCTATTCCTGAGGTTTCCTGAAACTTTCTGCTATACCACCTGAAAATATCACTTATCTCCATATCTTCAAGAAAGGAAGGTCTAATATCCATAGCCACATTTTTTAACTCCTCTATCGAACCTGATACCTCTGAAATGAGATCAGGAAAGACCTCTTTTCCTATAGACACTCCTTCTTTTGCCTTTGCCTCCATCATCTGGAGGTTTAATTTAATCGCAGAAAGGGATTGTGCCACCCCATCATGAATCTCTCTGGCAAGTCTTTTCCTTTCTGATTCATGTGCCACAAGTATCTTTTGCGATAATGCCTTCATACTATTACTGATACGGACATATCTGGCAACAAGGGCATACATTATGCAGATTATAAAGAAGACTATTAGATAATCCATTATAAGGAGAGGACTGGAAAGGGAGGAGGAGGAGAGTCCCCAGAAATCTGTCCATAAGTCAGTTACTATGCCCAAAAATAGCCCTATACATCCTATGAGAACAGATGCTGATTCAGGAATCTTTCTTATATATCCCTTTATTACAAGAAATAGACATGTACATCCTGCAAAAAGAATAAAGAATACCCACATCCAGCTAACAAAGAGGTATGTCTCATAATTATAAGTAGAAAAGAATAGACATACAAAAGATAGGATAGCAGAAAATAGCAAGATAGATTTCAAGAATAGATTGAGTCTTTCCTGAAAAATGCTTATCAGAGAGAGTAAAAAGATTGCAGGGAGAAAAGCATACAGGCTATTGATTACCTGTTGAATAAAGGGTGTTTTTAATCCTGTCTCATAGAAGATAAGACTTCCAAGGAGATAATTGATTCCGTAGAAAAGGACAAATAGTCCGAAAGAGCCATACTCGGTTTCTCTTGCACCTTTTAGGTATGGGAAGAGGCAGAGCAGGAGAAAGCAGAGGAGAAGGGTACAAAAGCAAAGTTCTATACCCTTTACTATAGTCTCCCGCCTTAGTTTGTTCACAAGCAGATGGTGGTAATCATCTATAATGATAGGATGTTCAAAAATTCCACCTTGATAGGTGGTGTTCCTCACCCTGACAGCAAGGAGATTGGTATCATTAAATTTCAGGAGGCTTTTTGGCATTTTATAGAGCCTCTCAACCTTTGTTGCCTCTACCAATCTGTCAACCATTCCCTCGCTGCCAATTTTGGTCCCATTAAGAAAGACCTCATCCGCATTTCCAATTTTTCCAAGCGATACAGCAGGTTGTCGAATATCCCTGAATCCCTCAGGAATCTTAAAATGTATTCTGTACCAACCCATTCCATCCTTTGCTTTAATCCCTTGAGATTGCCAGCTTCCGGGCACAGTTATCGCTTGTCAGCCGGAATCATCGTATTTTGGAGACACCCAAATAGGATTATCACCAGGAGAGAATTTATACGTGCCTTTAAGCGAAATGGAATGATTGGTAGACTGGGCATAGGCTATGGATGAGTTCAATATCAGATATAGGAGAAAAAACATCTGATAAAAATTGTCTTTATTTATCATAGGAGTTAATTATATCACCACATTGAATTCATGTCAACAGAAATTCCCAGAGTTTCAGCAATTCTCATTTTAGACAGGATTACAGGATGAACAGGATTTTTTAAGGAGCACGGGTTATGGTTTTTTCTGAAACTATGGTAAAAAGAATGCTTCTTTTATCCCGCCTTGAGGATTTCGACTGGGAATTCCATCTCCCTTAACCCTATATGATACATCTTGTTAATCCTGTTAATCCTGTCTAAAAGTCAAAATGAGAATTGCTGCTCTCAATAAAAATCTTTTGACTTTTGAAAGAAAATATGATAAAATGGGAATAGACTGAAGACTGAAGACTGAAGATAGAAAGTAGATAGAATGAAGGTTGTTAGGTTATAGAGTTCCTTCCTACCGTCAGTCTTCCTACCTATCTACCTTCAGCCTTCAGCCTAAACAAGGAATTTCAATATGTATTTCCAGGTTTTACTCTGTGCACTAATTGGTAGTTTAGTAAATTTAGATACATTTCATATTGCTCAAACTATGATTGCAAGACCTTTATGTATCTGCCCGCTTTTAGGATTGCTACTGGGTACACTCAATGGGTCTTCTCAAGAAGGATTGCACTTAGGGACAATAGCCGGGGTTATTTTAGAATTACTCTGGATGAATACATTCCTGCTTGGAGTCTATGTCCCACCAAATGCTACGATAAGTAGCATAACAGCAGTTTCTTTAGTTTGTATTGGTCTTATTGGTTCACCGTTTAATCATTCAGAAAGATTGACTTTTCTGATATTAACTATTTCTTTTGCCTTTATAATTGGGAAATCAGCCAAATGGATAGATTTTTTTCTGTATAAAAAAATCAATACCGCCCTTTTACATAAGTTAGAAGACTCTATTAAGGCAGGTAAAGGACAAGAAATAGGGTGGATAAATTGGACAAGTATAGGCATTTGTTTTGGGGTGTATTTTTTACTTTTAACCGGGATTATTCCCGTGGGATTATTCATGGTTAAAACAGGAACATGTTTTTTAGCCACTAAATTCGATTTAACCATTATTTTACCATTGCTATTGTTATTGGGTTGTGGTATAACGATAAGTATATTTGGCATAAGAAAATATTTTTTCTATTTTGTAGCGGGTTTTCTACTAACAACGATTCTAATTATAGGATGGTAGGCGAGGAGCAAAGAGCAAGGAGCAAAGAGCAAGGAACGAGGAGCAAAGAGCGAGGAGCAAGAATGAAAATTTTATCGTGCTCTATGCTCCTTCAATGAGGTAGTTATGCTTTCTAAATTGGATGTCGGTAAGGTATTTTTCAGGTCATTATTGGTCATGGCGGTATTTAATTTTGAGCGGATGCAAAATGTAGGTTTTGTGTCTATCATATTCCCAATTATAAAAAGATTGTATCCTGATGCTCAGGCACAAAAAGAGGTAATGTTGCGGCATCTGGAGTATATTAATACTAACCCATATTTAGTCAGCTCGATTGCAGGCATAATTATTGCTAAAGAAGAGGAATTGTCGAAAAAGAAGGAGGGTTCAACCCTCGGTGAGGGGTTACCCCTCGGTAAGGGATTGACTCCCGGTGATATTTCGGTTTTAAAGTCTTGTTTAACCGCACCATTAGCCGCAATTGGAGATGCATTATTCTGGGCAACATATCGACCGTTAGTTTCACTTTTAAGTGTAATTTTGATTTTAATCTTAATGTTTGAAGGAAAATCTATTCTTTGGGGAATAGGTTTCTTTTTGATTATTTATAATCTTCTTTGTCAGTCAATCCGATTTATCGGCATAAAAAAGGGATATTTACTTAAAGAACAATTTGCAGAAGAAATCAATAAAATACCCGTTCAAAAGATTAGAAAGAGACTGAATACAATAGGCATGATTTTTTTGGGGGCGTTAAGTAGTGTTTTTTGTTGGCTGGGAAGTGAACTGATTAAAATCAGGGTCTCGGAAGGTATAGTCTGGTTAGCCTCAATATTGCTTATCCTTGGAGTTGGCTCGCTAATCAGATTAAGAATCAATACCCTGGTTATTTTTTTAATAGTAATTGGACTGGGGATTTTGTTGATTTATTTAAAAACAGCAGAAATGTGGAATTATGGAGCCGGGGTTAGTTATTTAAGAGAGGTTATTTGATGAATATAGTTCAGGAAACAGTAGCAATCGAGAATAAATTGGGACTACATGCACGCGCAGCGGCTGTTTTTGTCCAATTGGCTCATAAATTCCAATCGGATATTCGATTAAAAAAAACTACTGATTCGGCATCGCAAGAGCAAGATACTGATAATTCTTTAAATTCAGGCTGGGTAAATGGCAAAAGTATTTTGAATGTGATGACCTTGGATGCCAGCATAGGCAGTCAAATACTGATTAAGGCAAAAGGCCCTGATGCCCAGCAGGCTTTAGAGAGATTAGTAAAATTAATTAACGATAAATTTGGAGAAAAGGAATAACGGCTATGATAAAACTTACCGGGGTAGCGGCTTCAGCGGGAATTGTTATTGGTAAGGCTTATTTATTGGATATAACTAAGCTGAAAGTTACTAAAGAAAAGATTCCTGCTGAAGATATAGACAAACAAATTAATAATTTTAGAGAGGCAGTCTCACGCACCGAAAAAGAGATTAGGAAGGTTAAAGAGAAGGTTCATACGGAGATGGGTGAGGAGTATGCTAATATCTTTGAGGCACATCTCTTGGTTTTGAAAGACCCGTTACTTATCTTTGAGGTTTCTGAGCGGATAAAAAAAGAGCAGATAAATGTAGAATATGCCCTCTGGGAAGTCCTGGAGATGATTACTGAAAATATCGCTGATTTAGATAATGAATATATGCGGGAGCGGGTGGTTGATATTTATGACATCGGCAGAAGAATATTAGAAAATTTAGTGGGTGGCACTGGTGTTGATTTCCAGGAATTAAAAGAAGATGTTATTGTTATCGCCCATAATCTTACCCCATCTGATACCGCCCATATGTATAAGGGTAAGATAATTGGTTTTGCTACAGATATAGGTGGACAGACTTCTCATACGGCTATTATGGCTCGGGCTTTAGAAATTCCAGCAGTAGTAGGTTTGAGAGATATTACCTTTCGGGTTAAATCAGATGATACCTTAATTATTGATGGTGGACATGGGATTGTTATTATTGCTCCAGATGAGCAAACAATTCAAGAATATGAACACAAGAAAAAGCTATTCGATGAATTTAAAGTAGGCTTAGCCTGGTTAAGAGACTTACCGGGACAAACAAATGATGGTTATAGAATCGAGATTGCCGCTAATATCGAATTGCCGCAAGAAGTGGAGGTAGTCAAACAAGAGAAGGCAGAAGGAATTGGACTCTACCGCACTGAATTTTTGTACCTGGAAAGAACCGAATTGCCCGATGAAGATGAACAATTAGAGGCATACCGCCAGGTAGTCTCTCAAATGAATCCTTACCCTGTAACTATCAGGACTCTGGATGTAGGTGGAGATAAATTTTTATCTTACTTAGGGATTCCAATCGAGGTAAATCCATCCTTAGGATTACGAGCGATACGATTATGTTTAAAACACAAGGAGATGTTTAAAAATCAACTCAGGGCATTATTCCGGGCAAGCACCTTTGGTAAGTTAAGAATAATGTTTCCTATGATTTCGGAATTGGATGAAATAATCCAGGTAAAGAAAATTATTGAAGAGGTAAAACAGGAATTAAAGATAGAAAAGGTATGTTTTGACCCAAATATAGAAATTGGAGTAATGATTGAGACCCCATCAGCCGCTATGACGGCGGATGTCCTGGCAGGTTCGGTTGACTTCTTCAGTATCGGCACAAATGACTTAATTCAATATACCATTGCTATAGACAGGGTTAATGAACAATTAACCCATCTTTATAATCCATTACACCCGGCCATATTACGCTTGATTAATTGGACGATAGAATCTGCCCATAAACAAGGAATATGGGTAGGGATGTGTGGTGAGATGGCTGGCGACCCGTTATTTACAATGTTATTAGTGGGTATGGGCATAGATGAATTAAGTATGTCTTGTGGCTCTATTTCTAAGGTAAAAGAGGTGATTCGGTCAATTAGTCTGCATGAGGCGAAGGAATTGGCACAGAAAATCTTAAAATTACAAAGTGCGCTTGAAATTGAAACAATGCTTAATGAGGTAATGTATAAACGATTTGCTCACATACTAAACAGAAAGTAAGTATTCAGGTATCAACTCGTTGGTAATTGGTTATCGGTAACAACCAATAGATACTTTTTTTCACCGATTACCGATTACCGATTAAATGGAGGTGTTTTATGATTGATACAGGTTTAAAACCTGGTAAAAGTATGGATAAGTCCAATATGTATCAGGTATTAAAGGATTTTCCACTGCAATTGACAAAGGCCATAGAATTTGCCAGAGATAAAATTTTGATTGACAGAGAGTTGAATTGTGGTATAATATTACAATTAATGTTTCTTACATAAGAAGGGATGAGGCTAAAAAAATGAGTTTAAGTGAAAATAATATTAGGAAGAAAATTATACAGGACATTAGACCATGGGGCAATTTTAAACGATATGCCCATAATGAAGAATGTACGGTTAAGATTCTCACTGTAGAACCAAATCAAATGTTAAGCAAACAAGTTCATAAAAAAAGAGATGAATTATGGGTTATTCTTGATGAGGGGTTAAGAGTGGAATTAGATGATAAAATTATAGACCCTAAGCCAGGAGATGAGATTGTAATCCTGAGAAATTCTAAACACCGCCTCTCATCAACTGGTAAAAAAGGAAAGGTATTAGAAATATCCTTTGGATATGCAGATGAGAATGATATTGAGCGATTTGAGGATATTTATGGGCGGGAATAGGAAATAAGATAACCAACTCCCAAAAGGGAAAGGATTTAATGATTACACCACAATTTAAGCCAGAAGAATCGGATATATCTATAATGGAAAGAAAGTTTTATACCTTGGTTGAGCAAACTATCTCGTCTGATTTAAAACCTAAAATTTTTAAAGCATATAGCTTTGCAAAATCCTGCCATTCTTCTCAAACTCGGGATGAAGGGACCCCTTACATCCTTCATCCATTAAGAATTTCCATCTATCTTATAGAAACTATCCAATTATCTGAAAGATTTTTAAAAAAACAAAATGTATCTAAAGAAGATACTGTAATTGTAGCTTTATTTCATGATATACTTGAGGATTATGGTGAAAATATCGCTCCTCTGATTGAAAAGGAATTTGGAAAAGAGATTTTAAGAATGATTCAACTCTTAACAAAAGGTGACCCTATGGTAGACTATTATAATCAATTAAAAAAAGCCCCTGAAATTGTAAGGATTATAAAGGTATTAGATAGGTTGGATAATCTTAGGGGGCTGTTAAAATCTAAGATAAAGTCAGATACCAAAAAGAAAAACTATCTATTGGTATCCAAAAGCAAAATACTTCCATTAATTGATCCTGATTATTCGCCAGAATGTAGTAAAGTAGTCGATATATTCAGAGGTGTAATATCTTACTTAGAAAAGTCATTATGCAAACCAGAACAATAACCTCAAATATGCCTTAGAGCCTATCCGAAACTCGTGTTCCAATCTTTATGGTCATGCGGGCTTCAAAAATACTACCTGACTTTTCGGAGAGGATCTTAGTGTATATATAGACATCTGACATTGTGGATAAAAAGGGTTGCAAATTTAAGTTTGTCTGTCGCCATCTTTAAAAAAAAGCTTTTCTAGAAATGATACTATTCCTTCATCATTGTTCGAAGGAATTACTAAATCTGCTTGCTTTTGCAGTGTTTCAGGAGCATTTTTTACTACTACTCCTAACCCAGCATATTTAATCATATCTAAGTCATTCATGCTGTCTCCAATAGCTACAACATCTTCAGATGATAACCCAAGATGTGAAACTAATATCTGAGTAGCATTACCTTTAGATGCTGAGCTACTCGTGATTTCCAAATAAGTTGGTTTTGATATATCAACTGTAATTTCAGTACCACAACTATCTTCTAGAATCCTTTTTAAATCCAAGAGTTGGTTAGTATTTCCTAACACAAGTATTTTAGCAAAGGGAGTATTTAGACAAGTATGAAAATCTTCAACAATCGTCGGCTTAAATCCAATAATGTTTCTCTCTTCATCTACCATCTCGTTTATTTCTTGAACGAACCAATTATCAATATCATATAGGTTCAAGCAAAAAGAAGAATTATCAGCTTTAATTTCTTCAACTATCTCAACAACCTTTCTTGCAATCTCCACAGGAATTGGCTTGTAAAATAATATCTTTTGTTCCAAAGGATGTTTAATCAGTGCTCCATTAAAAGCAATAATTGGAATATGGAGTCTTAACCTTTGGTAAAGTTTTACAACTCCTTGAGGTGGACGACCTGTGGCTAAAGTGAAATGAATGTTTTTCTTTTTTTGAACCATTCGGATACTTCTCACTGTCTGGGGAGAAAGTTCATAAGAATCATCTACAAGAGTCCCATCAACATCTAAAACTATCAGCTTATATGCCATAATACTCCTCTTGAATTTAAGTTGAATCCCATTGTGAAAATTAAATACTAATCAGCTCTAAATACTAATTGTCCATACAATCTTTCTCCTAATTCTCTTATTCTTTTTTCAAGGTAAGGGAATTCTCTTGACTCATCCTTGAATTTCTTGAGGTTTTCAATTGCACAGAGGATTTTTTGATAGTGAAATTGGTGATTTTCATCCTTATAGCGTTTACGATATATTGCTGGATCTTTATATAGATAAGCAATGCGTCTGCCCCAAAATCTTATGGCTCTTGCTAATAGAGTAAGGTACCAATCATAATCTTTCTTTATCCCTGGCAACATTGATATCATGTTAATTTTTGGACCTAAATTTGCAACTTCGTGTTCTACCATATGAATCAAATCATCCTGCTGGGTTACCAACTGAGAGACCGATCTGAAATCAACATGGTAAAGGTTCTTCGATATGAATTTTAAAATCCAATCTTCAGAATTACTCTCTATCGACTCTTTAAGATAAGAATAACCATTTTTCATTGATAGAGCTTTTGAACGAACCATCATATTTTTGGGGCTTGCATCTCGATAATGCCAAACAGATTTTACCTTCAGGTTTCCTGCTAAAACATTAATATCTGAAATAATGTCAGAAGACACTTCTGGTTCATGAAGGATATTTTTGGATGCAAATAAAATGGAATTATAAATTCTATCAAAATAAGGATAGGGAGTAGGATTAGATATTATCGAACTTAACTTCTCATTTCTACTCTGAAAGTATAAGGTGTCTTCAACAGCGCGTTTTATACAAATATATTTTGTCTGCCAAGCTTTTTTTTGAATTCTAATATTTTTCCCCTTGACCATTTTATCCAGAAGTTGCAATAGTTGAAACAGAGAAATTCCCTCGATATATTCAAAATATACAGCTTTCTGATCATCTACTTCTAATAATTTGGGGATTGGAAAGTGCTTAGTTGTACCAAAATATCTCCTGATTGCTTTTTCATTTTCAGCCATCTCATAAGCTTTATACCCTCCAAACTTTTTCATTATCTTTAATATTTCAATTTTTCTACTTTCCTTATAAAACTCTCTTTTGAAAAATTCAGGAGATTTTAATGTTCGTTTACTCATCTTAGCTACTCCTCTGTATAGTGATATCTCCAATCATCAATGTTTTGTAATCTAAAACAACTTGAAGTAACACAGATGCTACTTCATCTGGATCCATGAATTTACTTGTATCGGGCTTGTTTTTAACCTTATCCCAAAATGTAGTATTCATCCCTCCTGGATAGAAAGAGATAACTGCAATACCGTGTTTTTTCCCTTCTAATTTAAGACTTTCCGAAAAGCCGGCTACACCAAATTTGGAGGCACAATAGCCACTTTCACCAAATCTTCCTATCTTTCCTGACGTGGAGATTACATTGACAATATGTCCTGATCCAGTTTTCTTCATCCGAATAAATGCTGCCTTGGAGCAATATATAGTCCCTTTAAGATTTACTGCTAACATTCTCTCCAGGTCATCTGATTTTAGTTCTTCTACTGGACCATATATACCAATACCTGCATTATTGAGCAAAATATCAATTCTTCCAAACATTTTGTCAATTTGTGAAAACAAGTTCTGTACCTGATTTTCCTCTGCAATATCAGTTTGTATTGCTATAGCCTCACCGTCTAATTCCACTATTTTCTTAGCTACTTCATCTATTTCTCTCTTTGTTCTTGCTACAACGGCAACTTTTGCGCCATGCCTGCCAAATAGTAATGCCGTTGATTTCCCCAATCCTCTACCTGCGCCAGTAATTAAAACAACTTTATCTTTTAGCAACATAATTTATCCCCCCTATTCTGAAAAATAGTATTATTTTGTGTAATTGGTGATTTAAGTGGAGCTTTTGAAACTTAACTCTTCCAACTTTGCCTTAATAGTTCTTTGCAAGTCTTCTACAGTATCATAATATACTATTTCTTCCAATATTGGTACTCCCCTGACTAATTCTGATACCTTGTTTCCCTTTTGTGCAATTATAATTAAAGGTATATTACATCTACAAGCCTCCTGTATCTCCATCCCTTCGCCAGTAGACGGTGCACTTAATTCACCAATTATTAACTCTGAAGTAGATACCAGTCTTATCGCTCTATCATAACGTTCCTGAGCAGAACCTTTAAATTCCTTAGTATCAAGAGGTGAATAGACTTCTTCAGCGTAATTTTTACAAAGAGACACTAATTGTGAGTATAACATCATATACTTATTTCCATCAGAAGGAATTGCTCCTAAAATTAGAATTTGTTTCATTTGAAAATCCTCCTTAATTTATTTATAGTGAACGACTTAAATAAGTTGACATAATGATTTTATTTTTTTGGGCTTCCAACGTCGTGACCTTTTGAAAACAGCATCTTTTAAATCTTCAATTGTTTCGAAGAAAGCATTTGTAGTTTCTTCATATCTCATCGTTCGCCAAAAAATTTCCTGACAATTCAATTCAGGATGATATGCTGGTAAATAATGAATCCGTATATAGCTATATTTCATGAGAAATTGTTCAACTCGTTTACCCTTATGCCATTTTGCTCTATCTACCCAAAAATCTACGATTTTGTCTTTAAATTTATAGGCAATCTGCTTGAGAATGTTTAGAAAACCATCAGTATTGCCCTTTATCCACTCATCCATACCATGGAGCCCATTAACAGGATCTACCCACCCAAATACATTGATACGTTTTTGATGTTGACTGCGAGTATCAACATAAGGCTCTGTTCCTTTTTTTACCCACATTCTTCCCCGCTTCGGATGAAGGGAAAAACCAGCTTCATCCTCAAACAGAATTATCTCTTTTCCACCGCTTTCCTTAATTAATTGAAGTTTTTTTTATTCCGTTATGGAACTCTTCTATCCCTTCATTTCTGGCTTGAACAAACCGATAGAGGGGTTGCCTCAATGAATATCCAAGATTGCGAATCAACCGCTGAGCGTGACGAACATGAATGGTTATATAATGAAAACGTTTCAAATATTCCACAACCACAACTCCATCCCATTTTATCCTGGAAATACCAAATTCCTTTGGAGACTTTGATAATGCCTCTTCTAACTTCTTTTGGACATCTTTATTAAATTTGGTTGGTCTTCCAATACGTAGTTTATCTTTGATAGATTCTACACCATCCTGATTTGCCTTATGAATCCATTTTACTACTGTCCAACGACTTACATCAAATAATTTGCTCACATGAGAAGATTTCCAACCATCTAATATCAATAAATAGGCAGCTATTCTAATTCCTATCCATGCTCCCGGAATTTCTTCTGCCATTCTTAATAACGATTCCCGGTTTACATCCTTGCATGTTATACTTAATGCTTTCATTTTATTCTATCCCTCCCAATTTTATAATTGGGATTATTATATCATGAATAGGTAATTTTGTCAACTTATTTTTGTCGTTTAGTATAATAGTCTTCTATTTCTGAAAGTTTACCATTTTCAAATTTTAGCTTTCGCTTTTCAGTAATCAGAAATATTGGAGCTGTAATATTAGATGTGTCGATTTTATCATAGCCTGGATTTACTAAAATATCTTCATCTTCTCCTAAATTCAACCTCTTTTTCAATCCTTTGAGTCTTCCGTCATCTTCGCTAATAAGATTTTCTTCTGGTTCATATTGTACTTCAATTTTCTTGACAGAGGTAACAATTTTGGATTCCTCTGCAAAGATATAAATTGGTATACCATGGTGAGTCGCAATTTCAGTAATCATAAGAGAGCCTGTAGTATTTATAATAATTATATTTCCATCGACTTTTTCTATAATCATATGTGCACCAAGGAAGACTGCTTTTATTTCTCCTTCCATTATGTAATGTGCAATGGAACTGTCAGGAACCACTTTAATATTAATAGGCTTACAAACATCAATAATACTTCCCGCATACTCAAAAGAATCCTGAAAAGGCTTAGGTGATTTAGGACGACATTCAGCAATGTATATCTGCAACTCAGGATACCTACTACCCTTTATATCTTTCTGCCATTGCTCGAAGACACTACAGACACGTGTACTCTGGGAATATAAGAGTATCTTACCTTCCTTTTCAATTATTTCTAAGATTATTTTCGAGCCATGGTTACCAATCTTAATAACTCCTGTATTCCGTATTTTAATAAAATTATCAACCTTTCTCTTCATCTCTGCCTTAGTTTTACCTGATGAAAACCATTTTTCAATATCTCCATGAAGCTTCTTTAATGCTTCATAATTAGGTCTGTGTTCAATAACAGCATCTAATGCCTTTAAGACTCGCTTTTTAATATTCTCTAATGAATCTTCACTATTAAGTACAGATAGAATATTGTCAAGAATACCATCTATTACTTGACTTTCTGTGGGTAACCCTCGAATCTTAACAAAGATAGTACTTAAAAATGGATCTTTAATAATCCAGTTGCGATTTTCTGGAGAGGGAATCGATTTCCCCAAAAGATATTCTGTATGTAACAGTCTTAAAAATTCAGTTGCATCTCCATCAATTATATCTATTCCTTGTTTATCCCAATATCTTATTGTAAATTCAGAGGGGCCTTTTTGGACAGCATATGATCTATAGATTAGCACCCCAATCTCCCGTTTAAGACCTTGAAAGAGTTGCATGAGATCAATATCTTCCAAACTATATCCAAGAAATAACAACGATCTGGATGCACAAAGAACCCGTATTAAATTAGTTAATAAAGGATGCTTCGGGAAAAAATCTATCATGTCTTCAACAGTAGCAATTATTGAGTTGCGATCAGTAATAGATCCATGTAGTTTAATCAAAGGAATTTTATCTGCAGATAATAGCGTAACATCTTCATCTTTCACAATACGATGGTATTTTTCTTCATCAAGAACATCTTCTAAGAGAATATCCCAATTGGTAGTAATTATCCCCTTGAAAGGCAGTTGTGCAATTAAGTGATGTGCTGGTAGAGGAATTATCTTGGGGCGCTTAATATAATCTGTAAGAAATTCGAAATATGGACCATCTCCTCTTTCAGCACGAAAAATTGATAATGCTTGGGGAAAAGATATCTCCGAAATGATCCATGAGGCACCATGACGATTCCGTAATTCTTTAAGTAATTGTTTTGCTGTAGGAATACCTGAATACTTCTTACCAGCTTCTTTGTCTTCATATTCTGCTGAGACTCCTGATCCAACGAAAGGTATACAATTATTTCGACGTAATTGGTCTCCTACTTCTGTTACAGCATCGATTACATTCTTTTTCATCTATATTTTTCCTCTGCTGATCAATATTTTAATAGGAAAATTCAAAGAAACTCGTATTAAGCTCAAACCTCTTTACCCACAATTTCAGATGTTTATATCCCTTAGACCAACGAGTATTTAGCAATCATTGATTCGTAATAATATCCTTCTGTATTTACTAATTTTAGCTCTTTAATTGCCAGCGGGATAGGTACTAAGACATAATGTCCACACCAGTAATTTACAACACAATTAGTATAGCCTGCTAATCCAGATTCTACCATTAGTTTTCCTGTGATTTTACAGAGATCAATATCAAATGAATTTGGTTCTGTGCCTCTTATTAAGTATTTGGGTTCTAATGAAAATGTCTGGTAATTACCATTTTGGAAATTTGCAAAGTGGTCTTTAAACACCTCTACCAACTTTTCAAATGCAACTTTTCTTAAGCTTTTATCTTTCTCTGCTTCAGGAATTAGATGTGCTGATGCTCCTTCAGCTACAATTATTAAAGCATGTCCATTTTTCTTTACTCTTTTTTCAATATATCTTAATACTTCATTTAAATCTTCTTTTCTCTCAGGAATTATAACATAATCTACCTCACCGCTAACATAAGAAGCATGAAGGGCAACAAACCCAGAATTTGCGCCAAAAAATTGAATCAAACCAATCCTATCTTGTGATTCAGTCTCTTTATGGAAATCTCTAATAACCCTTACTGCATTGTCAACAGTAGTTCTAAAACCAAAGGTACATTCAGCATAATTGATATCATTATCCATGGTTTTAGGACCACCAACAATAGCAATTTTTAATCCCCTTTTCTGAGTTTCCTGGTAAATCTGGCTTGCCCAGTGAAGAGTACCATTACCACCTATAGTATACAAAATATCTATTTTATCAACATGGAGGTTATCAACTAATTTTTCAACCGTAAAATTTCCTCTTGCCGTTTTAATACGGGTGCAGGCTTCATAAGCATATTTATCAGTTTCTTGTGGTGTTAAGTAAATAAAATTTCCTTCAGATAGTCCTTTATAACCGCCTATATATGCCCTAACCTGCTCTTTATCCCTTATCCCATAGTTAAATTGCCTCTTAACGATAGAGTCAATAACCATGTTCAGACCCGGGGCATTACCACCTGCGGTCAGGATTCCAACTCTAACTGTAGTAGGAGCAAAATAAAGCTTTCGGAACTGACCTGCCTCTATAAAATAATCTTTATCAGAGTCTGTTACAAAGTTATTGACCAAGATATAATTTTCCTGCTCAAAGATACATTTCATAGGAATGGGGTTTTCAATTGAGCAGTCTCCTAATCTCTCAGTTATAAATTTAGTTTGTAATGTCATTTTTTTACAATTCCCCCTTTTCAATCAAATCTCTTATATCTTCAGTAGTCTTATCTACATCATAAAGCTTCTTAGATTCTTCAGCGAATTTAAATTGTAAAGTATCTCTGGCGGACTTTTTTATTCTATACCACTTCCCTTTGTAGAGCAGAGGATGTGTCTTTTGTGCCCATGCATCTTCCATAAGCGTTCTCATTTGAATTTCAACTATAATTTTATCTAATCCCTGTAGTTTTTTAAATTTTTCTTTAGGAATGTCATACTCAAGCCATAGATGTAACGCACGATATCCCGATTCGTCGGGATTATTAACTGTATTACGTGGATTTTCCTCTTCCTTATTTGTTATAGAGTCTTTAGCCAATTTTGCTTTTTGCCATCCTGAACCTGTAATTTTATTCAAAAGATGCTCACAGAAGTCATTTCTATATTTTTGGAATCGAAATATTAACCTTACTCCAACTATGTCTTTAAAAATTTTAAATACATTTTCCGTGGTTATTACATCATCCGGCTTTTTCTCTTTTTCCACAGCCAATCTTCTAAATCTGATAAGCTTTTCTACTATACTTCGTAATTCTTTTACTCTGGTGTCTAGCTTATAAAGAACTAAATCCTTACCTTCTCTTTTTAAGTTATTAATTATACTATCCAGAAATTTAGTAAATTCTTCCTTTCCCCATTCAAAAACTTCTTTGTAATTCTTAAATTTTTCAATGAAACGCATTGTTATATTATGCTCATCTAAATCTTTTAAGTTAATAGAATAACCAATCCCTGGGCTTCTATATTCCATTACATGGAGAAGTTCTTTTTTTTCTTCCAGTACTTGTGCTATGTATGGTGCAATCTGATTGAGACAGATAAGTAGTTTTCTTAAGAGTTGACCCTTTGTAAAATCATCAGGAGTCTTTGTGTAAGCGTTTCTCTTTTCAACTTTGAGCACACCAATCACTCTTCTCTCATAAATCAAGGGCTGTATAATAACATAGTCAAAGGCTTTAGCTAAGAACTCGTTGTCTCCATAAATGTATTTGTCATATTTTCCTTTTTTCTCCCTCTTTTCTCCTCGTTCCTCTTGAATATCATCCAGAGAAATACCATCTCCTTCCGGTACAGCATTAGGGGATTTGGTGTGTGTAATTATTTGTGTACCAAAGGTCGCAACAAAACCAGTTCCACTTCTTTCACGTTCAGAGTCTTGAATATGAGATGGATAAAATTTATAATTAGGGTATTCACCTAAATCTTTTAAAATTTTCTGAAGAGTGATTTCCTCTTTAAGCTCATTATATGCTCCTACTCCATCAAGAAACACAATCCTTTCAGCTCTATTTCCTTCTTTTGTGACAAAATCATCCCGAGCATACCATAAAGAGGCAGTATCAACTTGAAAAAGAGTAGTCGCTGAGTCCAAAATTCTTCTTATAACCTCACCAAGTTTCTCATCCAACCGATCCTGGGGTGTTGTTCCTGGAAGTAGATAGTTTGAGAATTTCTCTTTTAATTCTTCTACTTTTAACTTCCTAATCTCATCAATCTCTAATACTTTATTCATTCCCCTCATCCTCCTTTCTAAAAATCATTCTATCGCAACAACCTAAAGGTTGATTTTTCTTTCTCCTTTTGATTTGGGCTTTTACATGTTATAATACATGTAAAATTTTTACACCCACTTTTTAACCCAAAAACAAAAGGAGGTTTTTATCATGTTAAATCAATTTAATCAAATCTTCTGCCCTAAATGCAAAGGAACTACCTGGAAATTCGGTAAAGACCCTCATACCGGTCTCCAGAAATTCCGTTGCAAAAACCCTTCTTGTCGCCATCAATTCATCCCTGCCAAACCTAAATCCCCTAAAAAACAACCTAAAATCTCCTGCCCTACCTGTGGTTCTCCTATGCACATCTTTAAATACCTCTCAGATGGTATCCGCTTCCGTTGTAATAATCACCTCAGAAAAGACCATCGTCGATGCAACCACAAAATTAACCTCCCTCTCCCAGGTAAATCCTTCAAAATCGCTTCTGACCCTCTTCAATCCATCAATCATCAAATACCTATTCCTTTCTCCTGGAATAAAATGAACTTCTCTAAATCCTCTGTCTCTCTAGCCCTATACTTCGCAGTCTTTAAAGCACTCCCCGCACCTGATGTCGTCGATATTATGAAAACCATCTTTAATGTTAAAATCTCCCACGACACCATTACCCGCTGGACTCATAAAGCTTCTTTAAATCTCCACAAAAACCTTGGCCCTCTAAAAGTCCCTTACTCAAAAAACAAACGCCTCTTTGTTGATGAAACACTATTTACAGTTAGAGGTCAGAAACGTTGGGTCTGGGCTGCTAAAGATTCTAAATTCGATTCCCTCCAATCCTGGTACCTCTCTCTCCTCGACGCTCTACCGAACATGCCAGAAACCTCTTTAATATCGCTTTCTCCAACTCCCCTTCTCTCTGGAAAGCTTCTATCATCTCTGATGGATTATGGAGTTACCCCTCTGCTCTCGGCGATCTTAACTTTGACCTCAACAATAAACATATCCGCTATATCGGATGGAATTATGACCCCTTTAAAGATTTAAATAATAATAGACTCGAACGTCAATGGTCTACCTTTAAAATTGCCTCTAAACGATACCGTGGCTTTAAAAGTGATTTAGGTCTCTGGTCATTTATTACTAATCAAATTTATCTCCCTAATTACTTTAAGCCAAATCAAAGACTTAAAGGTCTCACTCCAGCTCAAACAGTTGGTGCTAAACTTCCTTATTGCTTTTCCCAATGGAAGCTCTTTGCTAAAATCCTTTAAAAACCCTCACTTTTTATTAATCTTTCAAAAATCAACGCTATTACTCTGTCTTACTCCTTCTTTTTTTAATAACTTTTAAAATTTTACTTGACTTTTTTACCTTTATTAATTATAATCCAAATTAGCTTACCTAAATCAAAAGGCTTTTATCCACTTTTTTCATTCATGTTGCGAAAGAACCCTAAAAATACATAATAAAATAGTCGAAATTTTTCTATTATAATTTATCCAAAACTCTCACTTATCAATTCATAAATAATTCTACTCTTTGGAATATTATCCTCTGAATATTTAAATAATTTCCTAACATTATCTTCACTTGTATCTCTAACCTGTTTCACACTTGGGTTACCGAAGGGGTCTACATTACATAGACGACAGAGAATATAGATTGTATCTTCATATAATTTACTTAAGATAGCCGATGTTTCAATATCAAATTTTTCAAGCAAGACTGTGATACATGGTGAGTTTTTACTAAAGGTGATTAAATTAGCTGCCAAAAGTGCACCATTGATTTCGTCTGCATATAACCTTTGTTTTTGTGTATTTCTAGCAAATTTATACTGATATTTTTCATCTGTTCTAACCCTTGCCAGGATTGTATTCCAGAAGAGGAAAAAGTGAGGATTGCCGAGAGGTCCTTCTATTTCATAATGAGAACTGCGGGGATAACTCATTCCCACCATAGAAAAGAGTTCATTGCTTTCCTTGGCTAATCCCTCCATTATATACTGAGAGAGTTCATTCAGACTTTTTTCTATCAAGTGGTGGTTGTGCCCTAAATAAATCATCTTCGTCCCAGAAAGGACCTTTTCGATAAAGATGAATTTAGCAATATCCCAGGCTGGATTTACCTCAGAATTAAAATTAAATGCCTTATCTACCCTATCAGAGGTTTCCCAATATCTTTTAATATCCATTCCCAGAACATACATTGGGGCAAGATTAATAGAAGTTACTAAACCACAATATCTACCTGAGATTCTTCGTGGAAAGGGAAGAATAAGGGCATCATGGATTTTTCCTAACTCCAGAAGTTCTCCTCGATTGGCATAGATAATACTGTGAGGAAAACGCTTATGTAAAACCTCTTCACCACCCTTTGTCTCTTCTGTATTACCACCACGAGAGAATGAAAATTTGATAGTATTCTCTGAGGTAGCGTCATCAGGTATTAAATCAATCTGATCTGTGGAATGAAGTGGAATCCATTTTCTTTCATTTAGTTGATTATTGATCTCTGATAAGGTATGCCAGCGCATCTCATTACCACCTATTCCAAAGGTAATCACATATTTTATCCTTTCCTGAGCCTCTTTCCATGCATCTTCAAGCTGTTGCTCCTTCAAATTGTTTGTCTCCAATCCACAAAGTCGATGGATTATGTATCGCTGGATAATCTCAGATTCAATAGTTCCATATTTAAGTGCCACATAATTATTCTCTGGATTTAAATCAGATAATTCAGAATGGAAGAAATCGTAATATTTCTTAAGACTTTTACCTTTAAAGACAGGTTCGGGTTCAGTCTTTAGGTCTTCTTGAACTATTTTACACCAGTTATCTACTATTTCATATTGTTCTTTTGTACATAATATCTTTGGAGCTTCAAAGCCAATGAATTGAATCCGTCCATCTGAGAAATCTAAAGTTGGGAAACCAAATTTATAACTATTTTGAGGATGATTTTTGAATGAAAAACTTCCTATATTTGGTGAAATCGTGATATTTTTAAGTTGATACCTGTAGACTACATCACTAAATTTTGTTTCCTTAAAGATATCTTTGATTTGACTAATGGAGATGCCTGAATTAACCTGAATATTCTTTAAAAATAACTTCTCATCAACAATAAAAAACAAGGCACGAGCCACATCATCTTCATTTGCCCAAATGAGCTCTTTTGAAAGATATTCAATAAAATTAGATATAGTTAATTCTGCTATATTTATTTTTGTCAGAATATCCTTTATTTTACTTGAGGAAACTTCTCCCATCTCCGATAAATAATCAATCAATTTTATTTTATTTAAAGAGATAATAAATATCTTCTCTAATGGAAAAGGATAAGTATATATCTTGTCTGAAAGATAACTGAGGGTTTCAATTAATATCTTTTTATCCATTCTTACAAACTCTTTTGGTTCTTTAAACTAAACTGAGATGAAATTAAATGCTTTAAATTCACTCTATATGTCATTTGACAGTGGTATTATACCAAAAATTTAAGTTTGTGTCAATTAAAAATTTTGATTTGTCATTTAAGAATTAAAAGTGAACAGTATTTATTGAATTTAAAGTTTAAAAGTGAACACCTAAAATAGTGTCATTTGGCACATACTGTGGTATAATATATGTTAATTTACCATAGGAGGTGTCAAATGAAAAGAAATCAAAGTAAAGAGCATATATTTAACAGGTAATAGATAAAGTAAAAAACAAAAAGATGCAGGATTAATAATAACCTAATATTTATAACTACTATAGTATGTGTTATATGACACAACCTAAAGAATTAAAAAATTTTCAAAATTAGTAGTAGCAGAATTGTGGATAGTGTGGGTAACTCCAACGGAGTTATCCAAGCAATTGTGAATAAGTCAAAGACTTATTCAAGCGATTGTGGGTAACTTGTGGGCAACTCG
>SBAY01000045.1 GCA_005239945.1 Nitrospira sp. | reverse complement strand
ATTACCGAAGAGCCGTGTGAGGGAAAACCTCAAGCACGGTTCTGTGAGGGGCATTAAGCAATTAAAAGGAGGTTGTTGAATATGTCTACTCGACAAACACCAGACAGTAAACCATCAGATTTTATTCGGGATATTATTGAACAAGACCTGAAAACAAATAAAACTACAGGCTTGCCTGGTAATGGTCGGGTGGTAACCAGGTTTCCACCTGAACCAAATGGCTATTTACATATTGGACATGCTAAATCCATTTGCCTTAATTTTGGTATTGCCGAAGAAAATGAAAAAGGTACTTGCCACCTACGATTCGATGATACCAATCCCGTTAAGGAAGAACAAGAATACATTGACGCCATCAAGAAAGATATTGCCTGGCTTGGTTTTGACTGGGGTAAACATGAATATTACGCCTCTGACTATTTTGAAAAACTATACGAATATGCAGAGGAGTTAATCAAAAATGGCCGGGCGTATGTTTGTCATCTGGATATGGAGGAAATCAGGAATTATCGCGGCACCCTAACTAAGCCCGGCAAGGATAGCCCTTATCGTCATCGTTCTATCGAAGAAAACCTGAACTTATTTGAGCGTATGCGGCTTGGAGAGTTTAAAGATGGACATTGTGTTCTTCGGGCAAAAATCGATATGTCTTCTGGAAATTTGAACATGCGTGACCCGGTTTTATACCGTATTTTACACGCAACTCATCACCGGACGGGCAATAAATGGTGTATTTATCCAATGTATGATTTTACTCATTGCCTCTCGGATTCCATCGAAGGTATCACCCATTCTATTTGCACCCTCGAATTTGAAGACCATCGTCCTTTGTATGACTGGATACTTGACGAATTAAAGGTTGATTGTCATCCTCAGCAAATCGAATTTGCGCGTCTTAATCTTAGTTATACGGTAATGAGCAAGCGAAAACTTCTCGAATTGGTAGAGGGAGGTTATGTGACCGGCTGGGATGACCCACGAATGCCTACCATAGCAGGTCTACGCAGGCGTGGTTATACAAAAGAGGCAATCCGAGATTTCTGTAAGCATATAGGAGTGGCAAAAAGTAATAGTGTGGTGGATATTGCCTTGCTTGAGCATTGTTTGCGCGAGGATTTGAATCTGCGGGCACAACGGGTAATGGCTGTGTTGCGTCCACTTCGAGTAATTATAGATAACTATCCAGAAAATCAGGTAGAAGAATTAGAGGCTGAGAATAACCCGGAGGATAAAGGTATGGGTTGTCGGAAGATTCCTTTTTCAAAGGTGCTTTACATTGAGCAGGAGGATTTTCGTGAAGACCCACCAAAAGGATTCTTCCGTTTAACACCAGGTGGTGAGGTTCGGCTCAAACATGCCTACTATATTAAATGCGAGCGAGTGGTTAAAGATGAACAGACTGGTAAGGTAGTTGAACTGCATTGCACCTACGATGCCAACACACGAGGTGGTTGGTCACAGGATGGTCGTAAAATCAAAGGAACTCTGCATTGGATTTCTGCCGCCCAGGCTATTAAAGCTGAAGTCCGATTATACAACCATCTTTTCGTCAAACCAAATCCAGAGGAAGATGATGATTTCAAAGCTAATTTGAATCCGAACTCGTTAGTAAAATTAACTTCCTGCCTGGTTGAGCCAGGTTTGGCAAATGCCCTACCAGGAAATCACTACCAGTTTTTAAGGCATGGTTATTTCTGTGTTGATCCTGATTCGACTAAGGAATTATTGGTCTTTAATCGGACAGTATCACTGCATGACACCTGGGCAAAAATCGAGAAATCAGATAAGTGAAGAAAATCAGGCATTTTACACCACAATTTCGTAGGATACGAACCATACAAGGGTGATATGATACATCGGACAAAAGGTGTCCTCGCTGCCATGGAAACCGGTAAGAGTGTGAGGGACATTAACCAAATATCGCCTTGCCTATTCTGACGATATTAGCCCCTTCCTCTATGGCAATTTCAAAATCATTACTCATACCCATTGATAAGTATTTTAGCTTGAATTTATCATTCAGTTGTTTAATCATTCTAAAATACGGTCGTGCAGATTTTGGATTATCAACTAACGGTGCTATGGTCATTAATCCCTGCACTCGTACATTGGCCAAAGGCTTAACCTCCAGAAGTAAATTCTCAAGGTTGGAAGGGGCTATACCAAATTTTGACTTTTCACCTGAAATATTTACCTCAATAAGTATATCCTGCACCTTACCTATAGAAGCGGCTCTTTTATCAATTTCCCTTGCCAACTCAAGATTATCAACCGAATGGATAAGGCTGAATATCCTTACTGCATCCTTTACTTTATTCCGCTGTAGATGTCCAATCAAATGCCACTCAACCTGGTTTCTAATCTCATTATACTTTACCTTTGCCTCTTGAACCCTATTTTCGCCAATAGTATCTACCCCTAATTGCATTACCTTTAAAATCCTAAATAGCTCTATATTTTTAGTCACTACGACTAATTTAATTTGTGTTGGGTCTCTATTTACTCGATACGCCGATTCCGTTATCCTTTCTTTTACTCTATTAAGATTATGCCTTATATCCATTTAAAAGTAAACCTCTTTAATAAACTTTAATTCAGACATTAGACTTTAGACTTTAGACATCAGACTTTTCGGTTCTTGCGGGTTTTTTGTAGAAGTGAATGATTGTAGAAACCAAAGATAATTCAATATCCAATGTCCAATTAGCAATTAGCGTTTTAAAATTATTTCTTTCATTGATGATTACTACTGCACATTTTTCTTCTCTCAAGTCTAATGTCTGATGTCTATGATCTAATGTCTAAATTAATGATAATAGTATACACTATTTTTTCCTTATTAACAACATAAAAATATTCAGAGGGTACGTGTAAAATTTGTGGGTAAAGTGTCCAAAAAGGTAAAGGTAACTGTTCAGCCAACTGCAAGTTTTTCATTATAAATAACTGTAAATTGTAAAATGGGT
>SBAY01000195.1 GCA_005239945.1 Nitrospira sp. | reverse complement strand
TAATTAGGTTAACTAAAATTTATTAGTTTTGAACATCATTTAATCTTCAATGCCATTTTTGTCCCCAATTACAGGGACAAAAAAGTTAAATATCAGCTCTTTTTTTTTCTTGACATATTACCACAGGACTCTATATTATTGTTTCCCCATGTTGTGAAATATCCAGGCCAACTACCTCTTCTTTATCTTGTACTCTGAATCCTACGATTAAGTCAACCAATTTGGCTATGATGTATGTTCCTACAAAGGAATACACACCTACCGATAAAACTGCATAAAACTGGATTAAGAGCTGATTCCAATTCCCATAAATTAAGCCGTCTGCACCGGCAGGATTTATGGCTTTTGTGGTAAATATTCCGACTGCCAGGACACCCCAAATACCACCAATTCCATGGCAGGCAAAAACATCTAATGAATCATCAATCCTTGTCTTCATTCGCCACCTGATAGCAAAGTAAGAGAGGAATGCGGCTAAGCCACCAATGACAATTGCAGATATAGCATTTACATAGCCCGATGCCGGGGTAACTGCTGCCAGTCCAACCACAACGCCTGTAGCAAAACCTAAGGCAGAGGGTCTTTTGTGGTTCCAGGATAACAATAACCAGATAAATCCAGCGGCAGCTCCAGCGGTATTGGTAACTAAGAAAGCATTAGCAGCCAGTCCATTTGAGCCGAGTGCACTCCCGGCATTAAAACCAAACCAACCAAACCATAACAAAAATGCACCGATAATTGTCATGGGAATATTGGCCGGCTCAAAAGAAACCTTACCATAGCCTTTTCTTTTCCCAATTACAATGGCAACAGCAATCGCTGATAGACCTGATGAGAGGTGGACAACTAAACCGCCGGCAAAATCCAATGCCCCAAGATTCCGAAGCCAACCACCGACACCCCATACCCAGTGGCATATCGGGTCATAAACAAATGTTGCCCAAAGAAGGGTAAAGATCAGAAAACCGCCAAACCTTACCCGCTCTACATAACATCCGGTGATTAATGCCGGTGTGATGACAGCAAACATCATTTGAAAGAGCATGAAGGCAATATGTGGGATAGTCCCGGCGTAGTCAGGATTTGGAGTCTGTCCGACACCCTGTAATCCAAGGAAATTCAGACTTCCGATTATTCCATCAACATCCTTGCCAAAAGCCAGGCTATAACCATAGATAACCCATTGCAGGCTTATTAAAGCTATGGTCACAAAGGATAGCATAATGGTCGAGAGGACATTTTTCTTACCCACCATCCCGCCATAAAACAATCCGAGGGCAGGTGTCATTAGCATTACTAATGCTATAGAGATCAATACCCAGGCAGTATCTCCTGAATTGATTAAATTAACTGTAGACATTTTTGGACCTCCTTACAAATTTTTCTTGACATTTTTACCACTTTTTGGTAAAATTCTTATAAAGAGAGGACGCCCTTTGGAGGTTTAAGGACACAAAAATGCCCTTTAAATCTCTTTTTAAGTTTGCCGCTTAAGTGGGAGCCTCTCTTTTTTTGTTTATAATCACAAGCAAGATGCTTGTGTTACTATCTATCTCTACAGAATAGGCAGATACTTGTTTAATTCATATTCGGTTACCTGAATACGATATTCTTCCCATTCTTTTTTCTTTAAGGCAATATATCGTGGGAAGATATGGTCACCTAAGGCAGTTTTAACCAATTCGCTGTTTTGTGCAAGGCTGACTGCCTCACCAAGACTGCCTGGTAACATTTCAATCCCTGCCTCTCTTCTTTCCTCATCGCTCAGATGATAGAGGTTCACATCCATTGGCTCTGGCAACTGATATCTTTTTTCTATCCCATCAAGACCAGCATGAAGTATAACCGCAAAGGTAAGATATGGGTTACAGGCTGGGTCAGGACATCTAAGTTCTGCCCTGGTGGCATATTCTTTTCCTGGATGATAAAGAGGTATCCTGATTAAGGCTGACCTATTTCTCTGTGACCAGGCAATATAGACAGGCGCCTCATAGCCCGGGACAAGCCTTTTATAAGAATTTACCCATTGGGCAAAAACACAACTCATCTCCCTGGCATGTGTTAATTGTCCGGCAATGAACATTTTAGCCGTATCGCTCAGGTGGTATTTATCGTTTGCGTCATAGAATGCGTTTTTATCTCCTTTGAAAAGCGAGTGATGGGTGTGCATACCACTACCATTCTCGCCAAACATCGGTTTGGGCATAAATGTAGCATAGACACCATATTTTTGGGCTATCTCTTTGACCACTAGGCGATAGGTCATCACATTATCCGCCATAGTCAAGGCGTCGGCATAACGCATATCTATCTCATGCTGGCTTGGTGCAACCTCGTGGTGACTATACTCTATGTGAATTCCCATTGATTCTAAAGCCATGATAGTCTCTCTCCGTAAATCTGATGCGGCATCTAATGTGGTCAAGTCGAAATAGCCACCCTTGTCCAGCACCTCAGTACCGTCGGATGAGTTAAAGTAGAAATACTCAAGTTCAGGCCCAATGTAAAAGTGGTCAAACCCCATATTTTTTGCCCTTTCCAATGCCTTCTTCAAGGCATACCTTGGGTCTCCCTCATAAGGTTTGCCACCTGGAAGCAAGACATCACAGAACATCCTGGCTACTGCCTTTTCACTCGGTCTCCAGGGAAGAATCTGGAATGTGGCTGGGTCAGGCATAGCAATCATATCGCTTTCTTCAATATCCTGATACCCGGTGATGGATGAACCATCAAACCCCATCCCTTGCTCTAATGCCCGCTCGAGTTCTACATCAGTAATAGCAAAACTCTTCAGTTGACCCAGAACATCTGTGAACCACAACCTAATAAACTTAACATCGTTGTCCTTAACTAATTTAAAGACATCTTCCTTTGTTTTTGCACACATATTTGTGCCCCTCCTTTAAATTTTATTTATAGGTCCAATAAGTCGTCCTATTTGACCTATTATTAAGTAAAAGTAAAAAATTACCCCTTTTGGTAACCCCCCATCTTAAAAATTATTTGAATGAAGTGTAAAAGAAGGGAAAAAGGGAGATAGAGGAAAGGGGTCAGTTGTCAGGGGGAAAGAATTATATTTAACGGGATTCGGGAAAAGAGGATAACACCTTTAGCAGATGAAATTTGGGTTCAAGGAGAATTTTCCCTCCCGAATCCTGAATCCCCCAAATAACTGAGGGATTACAAAATTGAAGATTTTACTTGACTTTTGTGATTTGATTGTGCTATTATTGTAATTATCAAGATTTATGTTATAAATTTGGAGTATAATAAAAGTTGTGAAAATTAAAGATTTAAGGAGGTATATGGAAAAATGACTCAAGCAATACAACAATATGCTGAATTTTTATCAAATGGGTATTTATCTATCCCAAAAGCTATCACCAGGAGATTACATCTAAAACAAGGGATAAAATTTAAGGTAATTGAAGATAAAGGGACAATTGTTTTAAAACAGATTGAAGACGACTGGAAAGATTTTGGAAATATATTAATTGATAGAAACCACAGTAAAACTGTAAAGCAACTTGCTGCCAAAGTAAAAGAGAAGTATCCTGATATTAGTCTTGACCTCAATTTACTTAAGTTTGTTGGCACAGAGGAAGAAATATCTTTAGAAGAAGAAAAAATACAAATTCGCAGATATTATTACTCGAAACAAAAAACACTTTGAGATAAAAAATGATGTGCAGATTAAGACCCCAGAAGAATTTTTATCCAAATAGTGATATGGTGGGATGAAGATTACCTGCGGTAAATAAAGCAGTTATACGAATAAGTGAACAAATGAAGCAGAAAGAAGGATTTAAAAGAAAAGTGGAAGGTGTTGTGAATTTTGTAGTCAAGGTTTGACCTTAAATTCCTTAAAAACAAAAATGGAGGTGTAATGATGGAGTTCAGTAAGACATTAATGGAAAACGCATTGCAATTGAAGCCCAAGAAAAGTTTGTCATCATTGAGAGTCTCCTGTTGAGTCTTGATGAACCAAACAAGAAGATTGATGAGATTTGGACTATTGAGGCTGAAAAATGACTTACTGCATATAGAAGTGGTAAATTAAAAGGTATTCCGTTTGAAAAGGTCTTTGGGGAAAAGATCTAAAATTTCTACCAGTATGTTGTCCCTATGGGACATGTATTGGACAGTTTCTTATTTGCTTCCTCCTACTTGTGGGTAAGGATAATCTTGAGAGTGGGGTAATGCCTCAGTTACCGGTTGGTAAGCCATCAGTTATCAGATTACGATTACAATTTTGGATTTTCGATTTTGGATTAAGGATATTAAGATTCCTCAAT
>SBAY01000321.1 GCA_005239945.1 Nitrospira sp. | reverse complement strand
TTCTCATTACCCATTTTACAATTTACAGTTATTTATAATGAAAAACTTGCAGTTGGCTAAACAGTTACCTTTAGCTTTTTGGACACTTTACCCACAAATCTTACACGCACCCTTTATTTGTAGTAGTCAGGTTAAATATTCGATAATTTTTGCGACTACCTCTTCAACAGTTAGATTTGAGGTGTCGATGATATAATCTGCGGCTTTGATATAGTAAGGGGTGCGGGAAGAGAGTAGTTCTTTTATCCTTCCGAGTGGGTCAGGGCAGTTCAATAGTGGCCGGTGAAGGGTATTTCTGGTTCGTTCATAGACCTTTTCAGGACTTACCTTGAGCCAGATTAATACCCCTGTCTGGTTTAGATTTTCTATATTCCTCTCCTGCAATACCACCCCTCCACCAGTAGAAATTACCGTGTCAGTAAGAATATTGCTTGCCTTTTCCACTATCTTTTTTTCTAATTCCCGAAAATAGGCCTCTCCATTCTTGTTGAATATCTCATTTATCGTCATTTCTGCCTCTTTTTCAATCCAATCATCCAAATCAATAAAATCTTTATGTGATTTTGCGGCCAGGAGTCTACCTACCGCTGTTTTCCCACTCCCCATAAAACCTAACAAAATGATGTTATTCATAAAAATCACTCCCAGCGATTACCTAAATAACCTAATGCTTTTCTATTGCTTAACCATTGTTTTAATTCTTCTTTCACCATTGGATAAAAGGTTAATTCATCCAGTGAATTTATAGGCACGAATTCTACACACTGAAGGATTTCCTCGTCGCCAACCTTTAGATTGCCGGCGAGCATCTCCCCTTCAAAGAAGATATTGATAATATGCCTCTTGTTTGAGATGGCATCGCTGATAAATAATAAATTACCCACTTTAACTTCAATATTTGCCTCTTCTAACATCTCTCGCTGGATTGCTTCTATGAGTGTCTCGCCAAAATTTACCCTGCCGCCAGGCAAAAGCCAATATTTTTTTCCTTCTTTTTTATGCTGGACCAATAGGATTTTATCCTCTTTAAGAATGACTATCGCTACTCTGACATCGGGTTTTTCCATTTTTCCCCCTGAAAAAATTATTATAGGACTTATAAGATTTATATGACCTATAAGACCTATTATACTTTTCTTTAGACTAAAAGTCAAGATTTTTGTTGACAAGAACCATTTTTTGAAGTAAAATATAGACTACCATTAATGAGAATTATTGCTGGAAAAATCAAAGGTAGAAAGATTAAAACCGCAAACAGATTTGCTACAAGACCAACACTCAGCCGTGTAAAGGCATCTTTATTTGATATGTTAGGCGATAGGGTAAAAGGGATTTGTTGGCTTGACCTCTACTCAGGAACAGGAAATATTGGGTTAGAGGCATTGAGTCGTGGAGCAAAACGAGTAGTTTTTGTAGAAAATAATCCTACCCAGGTAAAAATTATCAAGCAAAATATTGCCTCTTTAAATTTTTCGGAAGAAAATATATCTATCTATAAAAAAGATGTCCTGAAGACAATAGAAAATTTAAAGGAAGAATTCGATATCGTTTATTTAGCACCACCTTTTTTAAAGGATATGTGTTCACCTACTATTTTTGCCATAGCTGAAAATAAAATTGCCAAACCAAATGGGCTCATAGCCGTAGAACATCATAAGAAAGAATTTTTACCAGAGACGGTTGAAACTCTAAGATTAACAAGGCAAAAACGATATGGGGATATTATGATTTCGTTTTATTCCGCGTAAAAGATAACTTCAATTCAAACATTAGACCAAAGACTAAAGACTAAAGACCAAAGACTAAAGTCGTAAGCGGTTAGCCGGAGGCTTAATCAGTTTTTGAAGGAGACAGGTGTTCAGCCATTATCTTTTTCTCTCTCTGAAAGTTTCCGGCTGAATGTTGAATGTTTACAACTTAAGTCTGATGTCTAAAGTCTGAAGTCTAATGTCTGAATTGAAGAAAAGATATGAGGTTAGATTATGAATAAAAAGGTTTTAAAAGATATAAATTCTGAAATAAGTGAGTTGATTGCCAAAGGAGAGGAAAGGGGATATGTTACCTATGATGAAATAAATGAAATATTTACGGAAGATGTGGCCTGGTCTCCTCATTTAGAGGATTTGTTTGCTCAATTGGAACAAAAAAACATTGAAATTCAGGATGATGGAAAAATGACTCAGATGGTTATAGAGGAGGAGATGAAGTTTAAAAAACCTCATGACCCAATTCATGTTTATTTAAAAGAAATTAACCAGATACCTCTTTTAACCCCTGTGGAAGAAAGGAGATTTGCCAGACAAATAGAGATAGACCTTTTAAAAATAAAGGAAATCGAGCTCAAAACCGGTTTATCTCAAAAAAGATTAAAACAGCTTAGTGAGAAGTGGAAATCAAAAGAGATTAAGAAGAAAGACCTGCCGCTATCTTTAAAAAAATTATCCAAAAAAGAGATAGAGAAACTTTTCCAGACCATAGAAAATCTTGAGAATAAGATTGATAGTATCAAACGCAAGTTTATTGAATCTAATCTTCGTCTGGTAGTAAATATAGCCAAAAGGTATAGACACAGGAAATTAAGTCTCCTGGATTTGATTAATGAAGGGAATTTAGGATTGATTCGTGCCGTCAGTAAATATAATTATAAAGAAGGATTTAAGTTTTCGACTTACGCTATTTGGTGGATAAAACAAGCTGTTTCAAGGGCAATTGTAGAACAAAGCAGGATTATTAAAGTCCCTGTTTATATGATGGAAACAGTTAATCGATGTATAAAGACAATAAATACCTTATCACAACAATTATCTCGGGAACCAACATTAGAGGAGATAGCCCAAAAGATGAAGATGCCTGTGGCTAAGGTAATCGAACTCATTAATATTGCTCAGGAACCAATATCTTTAGAAATGCCGGTAGGTATTAACGGAGAAAGTGAGTTAGATGATTTAATCGAGGATAAAGCGGTCTTACCTCAATCAAAGGCAATATTCTTTAGTATGTTACAAGAGCAAATACGAGAAATTGTAGATACCTTGCCTGAAAAGGAAAGGCTAACCCTAAAATTACGCTTTGGATTAGATGGTTTAGAACCCCATACATTAGATGAAGTAGGGAAGGTATTAGGGGTATCCAGGGAAAGGGTTAGACAGATGGAAAAAAACATACTCGATAAACTTCGCAAAATGAAGATTACTAAACAATTACATGACTTTTTAGTAGAGGAATAGGGAATTATTAATTGATAATTCTACTTGCTTAGACCAACCCCTTACCGGTAGTAGCCATATTCAAGGTACTATATTTCACACCCCTTGTCGATTTCATTTGATAAGCCAATTTTTCAACCTCTTTGGGCTTCCCTTTTACCACCACTACCTCCAAACAATTATCATGGTCAAGATGAATATGTTGCGTAGAGATAATCAAATGATGAAAATCATGTTGAATATCGGTGAGTATATTGACGACTTCTCTTTGATGATGGTTATAGACTAAGGTAATTACACCGGCAACCTCTTCCCCTTTTATCCATTCCTCTTTAACTAAGTTTTCCCGAATCAAATCACGAATAGCCTCTGAACGGTTAGAATAGTTTTGTGAATGAATAAGTCTATCAAACCATTCCAAAAGTTTTTTATCAAGAGATACCCCAAATCGAACTAACTCAGCCATAAAATACCTCCTTGGATAATTAAAAATTAAAAATTAAGAATTGAAAATTAAGAATTGAAAATTAAGAAAGGGGAAAATATATGAATTAAAAATCATAAATTCTTTTCTCTTCCCTCAATTTTTAATTTTTAATTCATAATCTGAACTTTTGCGTTTTTTAGAGAGTTGCCAATACAG
>SBAY01000242.1 GCA_005239945.1 Nitrospira sp. | reverse complement strand
TCCCCGCAAGACTCGGCACTACCCTGATGGCTAATCTTTGAGTAGGCTGGACTTTCACCAGCTTAACCTGAAAAGCTTTTCTTGGCGCACTCAAGGTTTACCCCTAACATCCCCGTGAAACAATTATGTTTATCTATCGTATTACCGCCAGCTTACCTTTCTTTATATTCCCACGCTCATCTTTAAGTATATAGATATAGACTCCTGATGCTACTTTTTGCCCAGCATTGTTTTCACACGACCAAATTTTTTCAGTTTCATTCCCATTGAAGTTTTCATTTTCATAAACCAATTCACCAGCAAGGTTGAATATCCTAATCTTTGTATAGTTAGGAAGCTTAGCAAATTTTATCAAGCCTTCCTTAGTTGGATTTGGATAGCAATAAGTTTGAGCGAAGTCTTGATAAGTCAAAATATTGATAGAAAAGCCTTGGGTAGAACTTTCCATCTTTTCATTGAACTTATTGCGCAGGTCACATTCAACTCAGGTTATACTGCTTGATAAACTTGTTGCCCTGGTTTTACATCTTATGGTTGCTATCACACCAGAGCCTGTAACACTTATTGGCTCACCACCAATTATCAGAGTGGATAGTTCAAGCGAACCTTCAAGATTATCAATGGTAGTGAATAGTTCACTACCTCCATTCTTAGCCAATGAATCACCTTTATCGATAGAGACTACCTCTATAGACTTAGGGTCAAAACACAGTTTGATATGAGCACCCATTAAATCCTCTACCTTGTCTGCAATTATCTTTACCTCAAACCCTTGCTCTAAAGGGACATCCGCCGATGTCAGGCTTAACCTATTACTACCTTTTTCTACTTCCAACCTTTTCTCTTGTAGTTCCTCCCACTTTTCAGTTTCCATATTGCCCCAGTTCCAGACTAATCCAGCAGCCATAAGTACTTCAAAGTTAATCCTTGTATCTTTGGATAATGATTCTGGTGCAGATTGAATCTTGTCTGGTTCTACACCATCCCAGACAATACTGAATAAAGGTAGTATCTGGTCAAATCCAAAACTTTCACTTTCATCAGAAGACACAGTAGGTCTCACTCCACATCTCAATAATGAAAAGTTCTCACAGGTAATCTTAGCTGGTTTTACAGTAGTTTTTCTAATCTGCGGCCAATAACCAAACTTGAAGACAATCATTGTATATGTCCCTGGTTTTAAATTTGAGATGATATATTTACCACCTCTATCAGTTTCTGCTATTCCAAATCCTCTACCTTGAGCAATTACTAACGCTCCCCGGATTGGAGAGTTAGTTGCTTTATCTGTAACTGTCCCTGCTATTGCCCCTTTATTTGGTGGAAGTATTACCGTTAAGGTTGAAGAGCCTTCATTATTATTCTCATTTATCTCTTTAATTTTGTTGTCTGGGTCAACAACTACCCTTATGGTATGTGTACCAAGTGGTAGGGTTGCATCCCATTGCATCATTGCTGAGCTTGTTTTACCTGGATTAAGGTGCTTAATCATTCTATCCTGTCCAATTCTATTCTCCCCATCATAAAACCTGATAGTGATTGTTCTTGCTAAAGTATCACCCTGGTTGGTAATGAAAGCCTTTATCTTCACCCTTCTTCCTAACTCAACGGGAGATAGAGGATGAAATGATATACCAGTTACAATAAGGTCTGGTAATGGTTCAAGTGAAATTATGGTGAAGGTAGCTGTAGCAACTCCAAAAGAAATCATACCTTTGGCAATGATTGTCTTTACCCCTGCTGGTTGGGTATCTACCGTAAACACCGTCTTGAACTGACCCAAATTATCCGTCATCGTCACCGCAATCGTCGGATTAACACCAAAATCTATTACTACTTCCTCTGTCTGTCCAAAACCTTCACCGCTGACAGTTACAATACTTCCTATTGTCCCTGAAGTTGGGCTAACTTTAATCTTCGCCACAATAATAGCATTATATAAATTAATCCTACCACTTTCAAGTAATCCTTCATAACCCGGATTTAGATTATCGATATTATCCGTAGTAGCAATAATTTTTTGATATACCTTATCCTTATTCCATGTTGGATGTTGTGAGAGTATAAGTCCTGCTAAACCACTTACAAAGCCAGTTGCAATCGATGTGCCATCTACACAAGTATAACTATTATCCCATGTTGTAGTCAGAATATTATCACCAGGGGCAGATACATCTATTCCATCACCATAATTAGAAAAAGAAGTTTTTTTATCTTCGTTATTGACAGCACATACTGCGGTTACACTTCCATAGCCAGCAGGATAAAATATAGCGGTAGTATTATCATTCCCCGCCGCACCTACCAATACACATCCTTGTTGAGCGGCATAATCCACAGCCTCCTTCAATAGTGGTATATCTTCATAACTCCCCCAACTCATATTTATTACCTTCGCACCATTATTTACCGCATATTCTATTGCCTGACTTACATTTACTACATTACCTTTGCCATCCTTATCAAGGCATTTTATGGCCATAATCTTACCATACCAACTCACCCCGGCTATGCCAATACTATTATTAGTCATCGCACTAATTACCCCGGCAATTGTGCTGCCGTGACCATTATCATCCATCGGATTGTTATCTCCATTAACAAAATTCCAACCCATTTTATCATCGATATAACCATTACCGTCATTATCAACCCCATCTATCTCCTCGTCATTTACCCAAATATTGGTTACTAAATCCGGATGGCTTAAATCTACACCTGTATCAGGGACGGCAATGATAGTAGAAGATGTTCCTTGCTCAATATCCCAGGCCAGGGGAGCACTTATCTTGTCAAGTGCCCATTGCTCTCCATAATGTTCATCATTTGGAATTACAGCCTTATTTAAGATATAATTTGGATGGGCATATTCAATATGAGGATTAACCCTATACCTATTTGCTACCATTTGAATATCTACATCCTGTTGAAAACGAATCCTATAAATTGTGCGATTGGTCCCTTTAAATACCCGTTCTATCTCGTTTATATTAAATTCCTTACCTAATTCTTTTATAATTGTAATACCGTCAGTTACCCCTATTTTATGTTTTACAATTATTTCTCCCGGTACAAATCTATCCTCACCATAACCCAAATTAGCAAAACATACCATAAGTATACTTAAAAAACATAGATATATCTTCATTATTATATGACACCTCCTTATTCTCCTGATTTTTGTTTCATCATATCATAAAATAATTATTTTGTCAAGAATTTTGTCAAGAATTTTTTCTTGACATTTTATATTTATTATGATAAAATCATTATATAAATAAGGATTCTGCAAAATGCAAAAAGAGAAAGGTTAAACATGGAAATATATATGCCACAAAATCACCAAAACACAAAATTCCACAAAAGTAAATCTTTAGTGAAAATTTAGTGTTTTAGTGTTTTCGTGGCTAAAAAAAGGAAAGTCAAGAAAAAAATGATGAAAATTATTCTGGAGGTGTTGATATGTCTATAAAACTAAAAAGTCTTAAGGTTATTATTACCACCATTATTTTATCTTTATTTGGAATGCCTGTTTATGCACAAGATATTAACCTGTCAAATATCTACCAAAATATACATCTTAAGCAATTACAAGAAGAGACATTAGTAGAGCAATCCTTTGATATGCAATTACAACGGGCAAAAGAAGGTCTGGCGATACTTTTAAATGACCTTGAGGAGGATATAAAACGCGGTAAGGATACTACTATCCGCAAAAAGGCTATCTCTGCTCAACTTAAAGCAATTGAGGCGATAGATAAAGAAACAAAGAAGCTCATGAAAAAGGCACCTCCTAAAACCCCTCTACCTGTATTTACTCCACAAAGGGAGGATATTTCCTATGAAGAACTTAAAAATCAGACAGAACAAATATTGCTATTTGAAGACACCGCAAGGATAAAAGAGTTAAAACTTAAACTTCCCACAAAACCAAAACCAACATTCCCTATTTATCATAAACTCGATGATACCTATCTTTTTGAAAAGGGTAAAATAGATGCTCGCCCACCAACTATATTACCTCGCAAAGCAGACTGGGAAGGGGATAAAATGCTAAGAGCCCCAACTCCATTAGCTACCGCACCAGAAATTCAGATAAATCAAGAGATAAGAGACTTAGCCCAAAGCCTGAATAATGATTATCAAGAGATATTTAACTGGGTACGACAAAATATCAATTTTCAACCATATCTTGGCTGTGCTAAAGGCAGTATATTGATATTATGGGACAGGGCGGGTAATTCTGCTGATATAAATGCATTATTTTCTGCCCTCTTACAAGCCGCAGGATATAATACCCAATATATCGATGCCTCTATAATCATACCTATTGAAAAAATACCTAATTTAGCCGGTGTCCCTGATATAAACGAGGCATATATAATATTAAACAAACATGGACTAATTGAAGGGGAAATTGGTAGTCCTACTACACACCTTGTCATATCTCATTTTTATACCGCAGTGAATACAGGTACTCAAACTGTCTCTCTTGACCCATCATTTAAAGATTATGAATTTACACAGGGTATTGATGTCCCATATCAAAGTTTTAATGAGAATTTATATCTTTCTAACGAAAAGTCATATCTGCCGGTAGATAGGCATGAGATGGATATAGCTAACTGGCTGGCACAAAATTACCCCGGCTCATCTACGGATGATATTTATATCAAGGCAACTATATCTACTACCCAATCTCCTCAACCGCCATTACCTTATGCTATTTACAAAATATGGGGGACATATACCGCTATTCCGTCCTGGGCGATGCATCGAGTGGGAATAAAGGTAGTGTATCGAGACATATATGGTAATGAAACTATTGTTATTGAAAGAGGAGTATATGATCTTTGTAGCGTGGCAAGAAAGAGAATAAGTCTATTCAGTGCGCCTTATCAAACATACTATTGGCCAAAGATTGCCGTTGATGGCACAATAACTCAACAAGGACTTTATATTTTTAACCCAGGTGAATCACTTCACTGGATAATTGATTTCAAACCATTAGGTCACCCAGGTAATAATATCTCCGACCATCCATATCTAACAGGGGCGACAGCAGTTATTGCACTTAATCCTCAGGCTATATCCAATCGCCTGATTGAAGAGCGACAGACGATACTTATAAATAATCGTAATAATCCACAGGTAGCATTAGAAGAGTTACTTCATCTGATTATATTAGGATATTTTAAAGATACACATAACTCACTCTATAAGGCTTCTGGACTTAATCATTACCCCTATACCAGAGCAACCTTTGAAGGTATGGGAATTCAATTTATTAGGGTTGAGGGAAATAAGATTATACCGACAAGTATGGCTATCGATATCTTACGGACACCAGTGAGTATATTCAATGTTGAGGACATACCAAATTTCTTTGCATTAATCGGCTGGCAAAGCTCTGCGGAAGAACATAATATCTGGGAAAAACTTATGGAAATCCCCTCTATATCCACGACTAAAGGTATGCAAATTGCTAATCAACGCAATTACACCATCCATAAAGTAGATAGCTCCAATATAGATATCCTACTGCCTCTAATAAATATCCCTCAATATAAAAAAGATTTTATCAGGAAATTAGTAAATAATGGTAATACGGTAACTCTTCCTGACCATGAATTTTATTATAATGACTGGTACGGTATTATAATGTTTGCTGAAGGTGGTGTAGGGGGGGGATACCTCATCTGGGGTGACACTCAAGAGATTATAAATGGTGGACAGACTACTGTTCCCCCTAACCAAAAAGATACTCCTTTAGGTAAGGATAGTAATAAGCAGACGACTAAAGACGACCCGATAGATGTAGCCACAGGAAATTTAGATATCTCTGCAACAGATATTTCCATCCCGAATAAAATCCCCCTTTCCCTGAAGCGGGCATATCAGTCCCGCTCATTTCGGACTTCACCATTTGGTTGGGGTTGGCATTATACTTATGGGCTGAAACTCTGGAAGTCGCCTGATGCTACTATATTTATCTCAGGCCCAGAAGGGCAACTCTGGCGATTTACCCCAACCCCTTCCGGCTATACCCCTCAACCCGGTATCCATTCTACCCTGTCTAAAATATCTACTGGATATACCCTGCGTGAGAAAAATGGCACTACCTATACCTTTAATGAACAGGGACAACTTATGACGATTACAGATAAAGCCGGCAATCAACTGACATTAACCCGTAACATGGAAGGCAATCTAACGCAGGTGCAAGATAATGCCGGCAGAAACCTGAATTTTGAATATACCAATAACCGCATTACCAGAGTTACTGACCCTGCGGGAAGACAATTCCTCTACACCTACTCCTATGACCCCAATGACCTGCTTATTGGTGTTACCTATCCTGATGGTAAATCTACGGTCTATACCTACAGTGGAGACCATAACCTGCTGACACTTACTGACCAAAATGATAACCTGACTATGTGGCTTTACTATGACCAGGATAGGGTTTATAAAAGGATTGGTGCAGATGCAGGGGAATTAACCTTTAAATACAATACAAAAGATAGCAAGACCACATTTATTGATTCCTTAGGCAGGAATACCTTCTTTTATTATAATACACTCGGCGTGGTGACAAAAGAAATTGACCACCTTAACCAGCAAATACAATATACCTATGACAGTAATTTGAATCTAACTGCTAAAACAGATAAAAATAATAAAACGACTAATATGAGTTACGATTCTATGGGTAATACCCTCTCTATTACCGACCCCAAAGCCAATACTACTTACTTTACTTATGAGCCTACTTACAATCAAGTAACATCGATTACTGACCCATTAAATAACAAGAGTACCTTTAGCTATGATAGTGCAGGTAATTTGACAGGTGTCATAGACCCACTTAATCATCAGACTATTTATACCTATGATTCTTTTGGAAATTGTTTGTCAATGAAGGATGCTAATGGCAATACAACACAATATACCTATGATTCATATAATAATCTTATTGCTATTACCAACCCTAACCTGGCTAACACCTCATTTACCTATGATGTATGTGGCAATAGACTATCGATGAAGGATGCAAATAATAACCAGACTAATTATCACTACGATAGTTTAAACCGGCTTATTAAAATCACCTATCCAGATAATTCTACTACGGAATATAGCTATGATGGTGTTGGAAATAGATTAACATTAAAAGACCCAAATGGTAATACTACTAATTACTCCTATGATAAAATGAATAGGTTAATAAAGGTAACAGATGCACTGGAAAATAGCACCGCTTATGCCTATGATACAGAAGGCAATCGGACAGGTTTAACTGATGCTGAAGGTAACACCACCAATTATAGTTATGATGCCTTAAACAGGCTAATTCAAGTGAAGGCAGCAGATAATAGTTTAACTAAATTTGGCTATGATGCCGTAGGGAATCGTTTATCGATGACCGATGCAAATAATAATACGACTAATTATGGATATGATGAGATAAACAGACTAATTCAGGTAACAGATGCCTTATCTAACCAGACAAAGTATGAATATGATGCCCTCGGAAATCTGACAAAGATAACTGACGTCAATAATCATGCAACGCTGTATAATTATGATGGATTAAGCAGGTTGAAGGTTACTACCGACCAGTTAGCTAACACTACGCAATATAATTATGATGCGGTTGGCAATCTGGTCTCCAAAACCGATGCCAATGGGACAACGACAGCCTACACTTATGATGCAGTTAACCGATTGGTGAAGGTGGCGGTTGTAGGGATAGGGCTTGTCCGCTATGCCTACGATGCGGTAGGAAATCTGCTGGAGATGACTGATACTCATGGTAAGACGACATACAATTATAATTCGCTAAACAGATTAACGCAAGAAACTAATCCAAATGGGCTGGTGATAAAGTATGGGTATGATGCCATTGGCAATCGGACAAAAGTGATTGACCCGTGGAACAGGGTAATTTCGTATCAGTATGATGCAGCTAATCGGCTTATGCAGATTACAGACCCACAGAGTAAAGTAACCACCTATGCCTACAACAAGGTTGGTGCACCAGTGGAAGTGAATTATCCCAATGGAGTTAAGACCACTTACTCCTACGATACCCTTAACCGCCTCACTCAACTCAAGGCTCAAGGCTCTGTGCTCATCAACCAATTCAGCTATACTTACGATAAGATGGGAAATAGGTTGAGTATGACGGATAAAGATGGTGGGGTAACCAATTATACCTACGATAACATCTACCGACTAACTCAAGCAAGTTATCCGAAGGGTTCGGTTACTACTTATACCTACGATGCGGTTGGTAATCGGTTGACTATGAATGGCATAAGTTACAGTTATGATGCTGCTGATAGACTTTTACAGGCTGGAGCTACTACTTACAGTTACGATGCCAATGGGAATATGGTTAGTAAGGTTGAAGATGGTGTAACGACTAATTACACATACGACTACGCTAACAGATTGATTTCAATTCGCGATTCGCAATCCGAGATTCGCAATTCCTACGATGGTTACGGCAGGCGGATTTCACGATTAGTCAAAGGCGGTGGTTTTGGTATCCCTGAGGCACAGTTCACCGAGTACCTTTGGGATGGGACGAATGTATTACTTGAATTCCACCAGAATCAGCATAACCCCTTGGAGTACATTTATGGTAATGGGCAGATGATAAGTAGGGATGACTTGTTGAGATTACCGGTATCAGGTAGGATTGTTCATCAGAATACCCATTACTTTCATCAAGATGGTCTGGGTAGTGTAGTGAATCTAACAGATTCAAATGTGGATGTAAAACTTAGCTATAAGTATGATGCCTTTGGGGAGACAACTAAGGAAGAAGGTGCAGTAGGTTGGAAGAAGAATAGATATACTTTTACTGGTAAACCTTGGGATACTGCTGCTGGTTTATACTACTTTGGTGCAAGATGGTATGAACCAGAAATTGGGAGGTTTGTTACTAAGGATCCGATATTAGAACCTCTGATTTTACAAAGTTTATTTATACCATTTAAAATAACTCCTTCTCCTCCTATTTTTCTAATTCCTTATATGAAGAAAACCCCTCAAGATTTTCATTTATATATTGTTACAACGACCCGATTAATTGGATAGACCCGTGGGGATTATGTGCGATAAACTCTACATTTTATCGGCAGAGGGTATTACTTACAGTTACCTACTTAATAAGAGGAGTTTTTATTTTAGGACAAGAAAATATTGATGGAAGTTGGGCATGGGGTATAGCAGTTCCTACTACTGTTGAAGGTAACATGCTTGTTTATCCATACTGGGGAACATTTAAAGGGGAGGATGAGAGTTATGTTTGTCCGAAAAGACAGTGAAGTGAATTTTATAGGTACTATTATAATAATTGTTATAATGATTTTAACAATTGTTATAACAGAGTTTTTTCTTATAAGGTAGAAAGGGAGGGATTTAGGGTCATCTGACCCAATAACGATGCTAAACAGATTGACTCAAGAAACCCAGCCAAATAGGGTTATCGGCTATGCCTATGATAATGTTGGCAACAGGCTAACAATGAAAGATAAGGATGGTGGGGTTACCAATTATACCTACGATAACATCTACCGACTAACTCAAGCAAGTTATCCGAAGGGTTCGGTTACTACTTATACCTACGATGCGGTTGGCAATCGGTTGACGATGAATGGGGTTAGTTATACTTACGATGCGGCAGATCGACTACTCCAAGCAGGAGCTACTACCTACAGCTACGACGCCAATGGCAACATGGTAAGTAAGACAGAAGCAGGTGTAACTACTAATTATACCTACGACTATGCTAACAGACTCCTAACAATCCAAAATCCAAAATTCTTATGATGGTTATGGCAGAAGAATCTCACGATTAGTCAAAGGTAGTGGTTTTGGCATACCCGAGGGACAATACACCGAGTACCTTTGGGATGGGACGAATGTATTGTGCGAATTCTACCAGAACAAAGGTAATCCGTTGGAGTATATTTACGGCAATGGGCAGATGATAAGTAGGGATGACTTGTTGGTACTGCCAGTTTCCAAGAGGCTGGTGTATCAAAATACCCATTGGTTTCAGCAGGATGGGTTAGGTAGCATAGTGAATCTAACAGAGTCAAATGGGAATGCCAAACTTACTTATAATTACGATGCCTTTGGGGAGATAACTAAGGAAGAAGGTGCAGTAGGTTGGAAGAAGAATAGGTATACCTTCACAGGGAAGCCTTACGACCCAGAAGCAAGTATGTACTACTTTGGCGCAAGATTTTACGATCCGCACAGTGGAAGATTTATTACCAAAGATAGTTGTCCAATAGATGCTCTCCTTCCTATTTCTATCAAAACAAATACTCTACATAAATATCTATACTGTGCTAATAATCCAGTTAATTGGGTTGATCCAATAGGATTTTATAGGCAATATCATTTAAAATGTACTTTGGTAACTGGGGCAGAAATAAAGTTAATATTACTTTATTATGCTGATGCACAAAAAGCAAATCAACTTGCTCAAGAAGCTTTAAGAATTGCTCAAGAAGAAGCAAATAGTACGTTTTCTCAAGATTCTTTATGGAATGGGGAGGGGGATGCATATCGGCATGCTTTATGGAATGCAATGATGGTAAGAGAATTAGGAGTAGAAAGAGCAAAACAATTTGGTGATGCTCATGAAGATTTTGAAGGAAACGATTCAGCAGAAAAAACGATGGATTTGTATAATAATGAAATAGGAAGAAGGTTAGGAGCTGACCCTGCTAATGCGGGTAAGGATCTCCGAGAGATTATTAAAGAAGCTTTGAAAAAAGTAGAATTAATGACAGCACCAGGAATGAAAGTAAAAGCAAAGTAACTTTAAGAAAATGAAGATAAAATTTATATTAACTAAACGAAAAATAATAGTAATGTTATTAAGTATTTTAGGAATAGTGGTCTTAAGTCTTTTTATTGTCTTTTGTATTCTATATCTTTCTCTTCCCTCACTACCATCTCAGATTCCATTTGACTCTCAAAAATGGAAAAGTGCTATCTCAGAGAAAAACAATACAAGATATAGAATGCACAAGGATTTAATTAAAAACTATAAGCTAATTGGGAAAACAAAAGATGAAATTTTTGAGCTTTTAGGGTCACAAAATGAGACACTACATTTGCAAGATTGGGACTTGTGTTATTGGATGGGACCAGAACCAAGTTTGATTAGCATTGATAGTATTTGGTTAGTAATGAAGCTAAAAAACAACAAAGTAGTTAAGTATAAATTAATAACAGATTGATTAATTAGGAGGAGTACTGGTGAATCTAGGGAAATTGGGGTCAGGGTCAGACCTTGAAAGCAGAATTAACTACCAAAAAGAAGAAAGAAAAGAGACGGCAGAGTGCAACTTTTTCTAACCCGTCGCTGCACCTAACTGCGGGAAATGTGGTGTGTTTTCAAAGTTTTGTGGTTTATCAAGCTTTTATCTTGCTTATAAAGTTTAGTGGTAGTTCTCCCCGCAGTAGGTGAGCTTTATCGACAGATTGTGTGAAAACCCTAAAATCGAATATTAATACCACAAAATGTAGTCATTTTATCTTATTTAAGCACTGGATATTATAGTCAAAGGATGACAAAATCAACTTTTCATATAGTCTGTTGTTTGAAAAAGGTGTCCTCAGACTCGTTGAGACTTCCAACTTAAAATTTTTATTGAAAAAACAAAGTAATTGAAGTATAATTTAAAAGCAATGTGGAAAAGGGTAATGATTATTCTTTTAGTTGTTATAAAGGTAGAGATAGCCAGAACGCAAGAACGAATAGTAGCAGGTGGAGACAATTGATAGCCCAAAGGTATCGGTAGGATAATCAATTGCCAGAGATTTAATGTTGGATATGGAAACTAAAAATGACTGGTTTGTTGCTTTTATTTTCCCACCCCAGGATTATTTAATAATCTTACTTCCCAGGCGGCAAAACCGCCCCAGACTAAGGTTGTCCATATAATTAACAAGACCTTTGCCCCAGAAGAAGGCAAGCAGACTACCGTTATTTATTCACTTTCAAAATCCGTAGGAATCTCTATAAGAATTTATGATATTTGTGGAAGATTGGTTAAAAGGTTAATCGAGCAGGAATATCAGATAGCCAGGGAAGAAAATATGATTAACTGGAACGGTCGGGATGAATCGGGTGATATCCTACCCATTGGCATCTATATTTGCAATGTAGAGGCAGTAGGTGATGGTGGTTTATCCTCTGATAAGGTAATCCTGATTCTGGCAAAGAAATTATAGAAGAGGAGAAGTAAGCGTTCAGCTATCAGCCGTCAGCGGTCAATTATCAGTTGTCAGCTGATAACTGATGGTTAACCACTGACAACTGAACACTTACGAGAAGAATATGTGGCGAGTTATCTTCAGCCTGATACTAATTTCTAATATAGCCGAGGCGGCGTTTGAGAGTAGGGCTTTAAGTGTGCGGGCAAAAGGAATGAGTAGGGCGTTTACTGCCTTATTCCTTTACCAGGTGGTTTTAAACCACATTAGTAGTTACAAAAAAAAGTGCTAAATAGCTTTTCAGCTACTTAGCACCCAGAAAATTAATAGGTATAGAAACTGGGAGGGAAAAACTACACACTATCAATTTTCCTACTTATTATATCGACAAAAGATTTAAAAACTTTAATATTTTTTATAAATTGCGAAAATATGCCCTTGTATTTATTCGAATTCCATTAAAATAATCCTCATCTATCTTTCCATCCAAATCATTATCTATTCCATCTATTCTATCTTCTTCTATTGAACCATCTTTGTCGTCATCATGATCAATAGCTAAGGTAATCATTACCGAATTAATCTGGCTTATTTTATCAAGTCCAATGAGAACTCCTGGTAAAAGTTCCTCCCTGTCTGTAAAATATCTAAATTCCAATTGACTGATATTTTCTGCGATGAATGTTTGAGTGCCGATAAAAATCCAGGTACCTGTTGAATCCTTATGATAGATACCTTTAAATAATTTGCCTTGTTTGTAAAATTTGCCATTTTTCATTTCTTCAATTGGGACAAATCGATACCAGATAGCTAAACCATAGTCATCACCGGCAGGATTAGTATTTAATATTTGCGAAGTAGTTCCATAGGGGTTATTTATGTCATAAGGAGAGACAACTGTAATCGTTGGTGTTCCTTTTGTAAAATTAGTGGTAGTAGGAGAACCGCAATAAATTAGTGGAAGGTCGGTTGAGGTAGTCACCGTGCTGTCACATAACCCATTTCCACAATCAACGATTCCAAAACCTATAACAATATTATTTGCGTCTAAAGTAATAGGTTGGTCTTCATCAAATTCTAAATCATAAATAGAATATCCACCTCTTATTGTAGGGACTAACCCCCAGTCTTCTATACTTCTTTTACCTCTTTCACCCTCTAATATTAGATTGACTATATTCTGCGGTTTGGTAGGAATTTCTTTTGTCCAAAAATTCATTCCTCTGCCAATGAACAAAATAATAACCATCATCAATATGCCTATTATACCTGCCCCAATTATCAATTCTAATAAGGTAAATCCGTTTTGTTTATTGGGAAATATATGTCGATACTTCACGAGTGCGTTCTACCCCCTCTTGCCATTTTATTATTACCTTAATCCAGATATAATCCTCTGTTGTAGAAGTAGTCTGCGGGTCATCAACCCACTGAGTAGTTATCGTTTTTGTCCCATTTGGAGTTTGTGTCCCAAGATTTGAACCAATATAGACTAATAAATCCTTATGGTCATGTGGTGGGTCAGTCAGGGTACACATCGCAGAATCATTAGTTACCTCACTACCACATCTACAAGTGGTATATGTTGCGGGATACATTACGGGTGGAAAATTTCCTGTTGGATACCCTGGAAAATATGTACTTCCTCTACTCGACCAGGTAGGGGTAAAGGTAGCCGGACAAGGAACATTCTCATAAGGGCATTTTTTTATGACCTCCATCTCTCCCTGACATAAATTAGTTGCTATCTCGGCATTTCTGGAGGTAATGATATTTTTAAAGGAATAGTTGATGCAATTGAAAATACCCAGGGCAAAGACAGTAAAAATAAGTGTGGTAATCAAAAGCTCTATCAAACTAAATCCTTTTTCGCTCATAAAGCAACCTCACGCCAATAAATTACCTTTTTTGTCTTCTTTTCCGGCCCCGGCCACCAGAGGGTGTTTTTTAACTGCTCATCATAGATTACGGCGCCATTACCGTTAAATTTTACTTCATTACCTATGAGTTGACCATATACATTTCCATTTCCGCTAATCTTGATTTCGGCACATGGGGCATAAATGGTACCAAAAAATTCACCATTTCCAACTACATCAACGGATGTAACGGCATCTGTACAATAGATATGGAACTTAGTTGCACTCTGATTATTCAGGACATTTATACTTGCCTGGCCTGAAAGCTGTATATTTCCAGTACAATAAAGTCGGACATCTCCATTGATAGTCAATTCATCCTGCCCATTTAAGTTTATACCACTGCAGGTATATGTTCCTGCGTTGAGTGTTAAATTTCCATTTATTTGTCCTTGATTGATAGCATCACCTGGAACAGTAATAGAAGGTAATGAAATCTCTTGACCTCCCGCTCCCTTATTTCCTGTTACTGTAGCCTGCCCTGTCAGGCTTATAGTATCCTCAGGACCACAATGGGCATCTCCATCCACAAGTGTATTGCCAGTTAAAGAAATCTCTCCATTAGAAAAGATATTTCCCTCCTGACCATTATTTGTCGTTTCATTGTATCCACCCTTATTGGAATCATAACTATCTGTTTGAGCATTTCCTACCCCGGTAATACCGGATTTACAAATTATCGAACCATCAAATCCATTAGCTCCGGTCATAGACTTTATCGTGACTAATGCCTCAATCCTTCGAGATACTGTTTTGTGGAGAAAACCTATTGTTTCCGTTCCTGTGGAGATAATTTTATACACCCCATCTCTCCCAGCCATTTGCGTTTCCGGTCTAATATAAAACTCAGCTACAGATAGATACATACTATTTATATAAGTTGGTGATGCCCAACCTCCACGAGTATCATCTCCTTCAACTACAAACGCATTTAAATATTGTTTATTTGGGTCTCTAAAGTGGTAACCAATTCCTCCCAGCATATAGAATCTACCATCAACCGCGGCCAGTGTATGATTATTAATTCCTATTCCTTGCATACTACCATTCGTCATCATATCCATCGTAGGAGCAGAATTTGCTTTTATCCATGAATTCCCATCAAAAACATATAACTCTTTGTTCCAGCGATAATACGAACCCATTTGTCCCTGCCAATCCCTATAACTATTATAATTTCCATAGGGTGCGCCATCTTTATAATCATAAAATAAATCTCTTCGTGTTGTCCACTGACCAGTTGTTTTGCTTTGTATTGCCTGATTGGGTTGTTCTTGTGCACCTTGAATATCATTGACATAAGTTCCATACCATTGTCCTTTTTTATAGCCGGGCCCATCAAAATAAGTTCTTAAATGGGCATTGTTTCCCCCAACGACAAAAAGTTTATCATCAACTACTACTACCTCGGGTTCAGCTAGTCCCGGTCGGTTAGAAAAATCTATTCCGTGGTCTGTCCCATAACCTTCATTACTCCAATAAGGTGAGTATTCAGGGTCCCTTACATGTGTTTTTAAACCCTTCAGAGAATCACCAAATCCTTGTATTTTATCTCCTGAGCCCCAGGGAGCAAGATGTTCAGGGCAAATAGTGTTAGTATCATCTTCAAGCCAGGGCATATGTGGACCAAGTGTAACTGTTCCCTTGCCATTATCAGCTTGAGGGTCATATTTCCATATTGTTCGAGTATGTGCCCCAGATGTTGAAAATACCTTCTTTCCATTATCTGTATCCATTTCCATTCCAATTTTAGGAATACCTCCAACATAATATATTTTATCCTTTATAACACCTGCCGCTCCGTAATATCTACCATCAACTAAGGGATTTATTTTGGTAAATAGGTTAGTTGCCGGATTAAATTCTAATACCGTCCCATAACTATACCATTTACCACCACTTTGTGTGACTACTCCCCATCCTGAGCCTGGGTTACTTGAGAACCTATGGTATCCTCCAACTATATAAATTTTATCCTTTACTACTACTGCAGAGATAGTGTATGACCGCTCTATTCCCAATTGTGTTTGCATATTGGCTATATTATTCCAAGTATCATCGCTGGAACTAAGTAAATTGGACCCGGGGTCATAGACAACTACATTAGGGTCTCTACCAAACATATACATTTTATTGTTATAATTTACAGCCGCAAATCCACTTTTAGCTCCATGAGGATTGTTTCCTAATTCAGTCCACCTATCCGTAGTTGGGTCATAAACTAACATATTAGAATCAGAATATGTGTCTGCTACATAACCCCAATAATTGATGTCATCTTTTCTATCACTATTTCCTTGATTGTTAGTAGATTTTGTGGGATTAGTAGAGCCTCCAAACATAAATACCTTACCACCAATTGTTACTGCAGAGGAGTTATGTTTAGGACGAGGGAGATTGGCAGATGCAGGGTGAATATACCAACTATTAGGGGTTGAACGCGGTGGTAATTGACTTGCGCCGCCGCCGCCAGGTGCAGAAATACAATATATCTCTGCTGTAAATCCACTTTTTTTGCTTAGAGATTCAGATATTGTTACGGGATTACCTGGTGTAGGGGCAGACCAGTTAGGTAAATCACCCTCAGCTTTCTTGATTAAATACCAGATAGCTCTATCCAATCCTGATTCAGCCGTTGGCAGGGCACTAATCGACTGTTCTTACCTATAAGATTTATCTTGTTGTGTGCGGGAAGTAAAGAGATAGATTAGACTTATCATACTCAAGAAGGAAATAACGATGAGCAGAATCACAAAAGCCATTCCTTTTTCGTTATTTTTTTATCTGTTGTCGAGTAGACATATTCAACAACCTCCTTTTAATTGCTTAATGCCCCTCACAGAACCGTGCTTGAGGTTTTCCCTCACACGGCTCTTCGGTAAT
>SBAY01000363.1 GCA_005239945.1 Nitrospira sp. | reverse complement strand
CCCTATGCGTGGGATTTGGTGCTGAGATGGTTGCTAACCTTTACTCAGACCAGACTTTCACTGATAAGAACTAATAAACTTGCTCGGCACACTCATATTTTTACCTCCTAAAATCACAAATTAAATATTTTTCCCTTCTTCAATTATCTTTTGTGATAAATGAACTTTTTCAAAAGGCTTTCTTCCCTCACGAAGTATCCATGGCTCTAATGGATTTTCTACAGGAGCAACAGCTAAGAAATCTTTGTGTTGAAAATGGTCATCTGCTGAGTATATCCTACCTATAGTACCTTTTAATGGTAATGCAACTAAATAATCATAAATATGGATGTTAGAGTTTAGACTTTTTTGAAACGAGACTTTTACTATAGAAAAATGTAAATCAATTATGGAAAAGAGTGGCGTTTCCATCAATTCCATCAAATGTATTCTAATCTCTTTGCTTACATTTCCCTTTCTTAGCATGTCTAATATCTCACTCACCTGATAAGAAGTAAGGAATATCTTTATTCCCTTTTCCTTAAGTTTATTAAAAAGAAATTCTTTAGCCTTTTGGTGTATCTCTTCATACTGTAACTCTTTTGGCTCTACATAAGCAAAGTGCCAAATATTGGTATCAATTAATATACTAATCGGCATCCACTACCTCATCTAACATCATTTTTTCAATACTACATTTTACTGCGGGTTTCCTCAAATCTTCAAGTACTTTTCGTAACAAGTCTTTTGATTTATCAGTACTCTTTGCTGGAAAAAGTATAACCTGTTGATTTTCAATCCTCACCTTAATATTTCCTCCCACTCTTACTCCCCAACCCTTTAAAATTTTAGGAGGTAATTTTATCTCTCCATTTGGCATTATTTTAGTCTGAACTGTTTCCATTTTAATCATACTCCCTAATTCTTTTGCAAAATTCATAACCTTTTTGTGAAAACCAGTTGCCAACTCACCACTTTAGTTCCTTGCTGCATTTATTGATGGGTGTTTCAAGTCCTTCTCGAATCGACTCTCTTATTCCTGGGATTGACAGAAGATAAAGAGTCTCCTCTATTGCTCGCCAATCTTTCCCTGTGATAAGAACAGCATTAGTTCTTTTGCCTCTGATCTGAATAGGTTGATGCGATAACGCCATCTCGTCCATCAGATTATCTAGTTTTGTTCTTGCTTCAGTAGTTGGTAATGTTATCATATTTATTACCTTCATTTTAATAGTTTTTAGTTTAGAGTATATAGTTTTTAGTATCTCTAAAATCTGCGTCCTCTGCAGATTTTTATCTTCTTCGTATTTTCTTTGAAACAGAGTAAACAATTTTCCCCACACGGTCGATATGATCAATAAGTTCCCGGCTATTTATTTTCTCATAATGCACAACATCAAAAAAGTAAGGCGAAGGAAGCTCTTCATTAAGCAGTTCAATCAACTTTAGTACGATGTCATGCGTCACATTTTTGCCTTTAACAGCCAGATCCACATCAGAACCTGGTTTGGAGTTTCCTTTGGCCCGAGAACCGAAAATAATAGCCTCTTCCACTTCAGGGCATTGCTTCAGGGCTTTCAGGACATCATCAATATCCTGTTTTTTTAATCCTGTATTCATAATTCTGCCTTAGACCTTAACAAGTTATGTAATTGGCTTAAAGCGGGAAAATAAACCAGGCGAATTTTTGATACGACTTCTGTGGCAATCTCTTCATCGTATGTATGCGTGGTCAGGTTTCTGTCCTCTAAAGCATCAATCCAAATATGCCCATCTTCAATAATACTCGATTGAAAAGCCTGTTTAATAGCTTCGCGTGGCGACTGGACAGTAAACCCCTGTTCATCCAGGTAATCCTTCATTAATTTCCAGGCAAGATCAAAAGCCATTTCATAAAATTGAATTATCCCACCTTTTTCCGCTTCCGATGGATTTTCTATCTTCAATGTCCTCTCTAACAGCAAATAAGCCTTGTCAAAATTCTGAAACCGTTGTTTCCATCGAATATCTTTATTCTCTACTATCATGATTTGCTCCTATTTTTTCATTGGTAATGTCAAAATTTAATTTAGTAATCGGATTAAGCGGATTTTATTTTTTTATTTATCCGTTTAATCCGCTCCAGGTTTAAAACCTGTAAATCCGATTACTAATTCTCTCCTCCTTTAACTCACTATATACTCAATCAAATCCACCACCCGACAGGAATAGCCCCATTCGTTATCATACCAGGCTAATACCTTGACTAAGGTATTTTCTAAAACCGTGGTATATTCAGGGTCGAAGATAGCGGATTTGGGGTTACCGTTGAAATCATGGGAAACCAATGGTGCTTCGCAGTATTCTAAATATTTACTTAATTTTCCTTCTGCTGCAGACTTTACAGCCGCATTTACCGTATCTTTGTCCACATCCTCTTTCACCTCAACGACTAAATCAACCAGAGAAACATTCGGGGTAGGCACCCTGATGGCAATCCCATGCAGTTTGCCTTTTAATTCCGGGATGACCAATCCAATGGCCTTTGCCGCACCAGTAGTCGTGGGAATCATAGATAAAGCCGCCGCCCTTGCCCGACGCAGGTCTTTATGTGGTAAGTCAAGGATTCTCTGGTCATTTGTGTAGGAATGAATGGTCGTCATCAACCCTCGTTTGACTCCAAAATTATCCAGCAGAACTTTGACTACCGGGGCCAAACAATTAGTTGTACAAGAGGCATTGGAGATGATGTGGTGGGTATTTTTATCGTATTTGCCTTCGTTGACTCCCAGGACAATCGTTATATCCTCACCTTTTGCCGGAGCGCTGATAATAACCTTTTTAGCACCTGCCTGTAAATGTTTTGCGGCCGAATCTCTATCAGTAAAATGCCCTGTTGACTCTACAACTATCTCTACCCCCAAGTCCTTCCACGGCAGTTCCTGCGGGTCTTTAACCTTTAAGACCTTTATCTCCTTACCACCAAGGACAATTCCATCTGAAGTGGCTCCTACATCCTTATTAAATATCCCAAAGTTCGAGTCATATTTCAATAGATGCGCCAATGTCTTTGGGTCAGTAATATCATTTACCGCCACAAAATCTATCCTGGGATTATCAATCCCGGCCCTTAAAACCCCTCTCCCAATCCTACCAAAACCGTTTATTCCTACTTTTATTGCCATTTTTTTAAACCTCCTGATTATTTATCAACATTTTCGAAACTACTCATCTGTTTTTAACAAATTAACCTTCTTTCTTTAATTCACAATTCAAGATGAGCTTACTCCTCTTCCTATTGACTTAACCTTGAACTGGCAAGCCGATTCATGCTGACACCAGATTCTGCTGCCCGGATTGCAAGATTTCGATGGATTTCTATCGGTACACGTACCATAAATTTGCCGCTATATCGCTTACAAGCAATTGCTTCAGGTAATATCTCACCATTGTCTTGCATATCCCTCACAACATCTGCAACTACTTTGCGAATGCCTTTTAAGGCTAATTCTGGTGTCTCAGCCAGCCAGCTCAAACTCGGAAACTCTACACACAAACCGACATATTCATTATCGTCTTCAGCCCAAGTTACTCGGTAGGTATAACGATCATTTTCCAGTACCATAATCTACCTCCAACCTTTCAATAACATTGAGTACCTGTTTAACCTGATATGCCTTGGCTCTTCCTTTATGATTCTGAATATTCACCCGTGGATCACCCTGCCACGGTGTTTTATATACTCGATGACTGCTTCTTTCTTGACGAGCTTTCCCGAAATAAAAATCACAAACCCTGCACAAATTGCTAAATCTGATATCTTTGGGATTACTCTTCATCTGGATAAGAATATCTTCAATCTTACTCATATCCATATAGTGTCACCATCTTCTATAATTTTACACCATAATTCCAATTTTTGCAAGATATTTTTTATAATTTTTCTTGACTTTTTTACAATATTATAATATTATAATCATTGTAAATGTAGTTTTTGAGGAATAATTTCACCTATTGGTATTGGTAAAAAACCTTTTGGAATTCGGGAAGGTAGGTTTGGTGCAGTATAGTAGAATAACCTCTTTTGATGCATCATCATATAGTTAAATTCAGGAGACTATAATTGGATATACACAATATTCATCACGCTAATTTTTATTTCTTTGCCGCTTTCATCAATCTTGGATTAGCTATTTTTGTGTTGGTTCAAAATCCTAAAAGAGTTATAAATTGCGTATTTGCAGGATTAGAATTTTGTTTAAGCGTCTGGGGATTGGAATATGCAGGAGTCTCTCTTATTAAAACTAAAGAAGAAGTTAATCTTTTTTTAGCAATTCTATCTTTCGGATTTCCCAAAACTTTTTATTTGACACTCCCTAAAATAGCTATACCATTTATCTACTCTACCTTTTTTCATTTTGTATTAATTATTACAAATAATAATAAAGGTGTTCATCGCTGGGTATCCAGAATAGGATATATTTCCAGCGTTGTTTTAGCAATTCTTGGACTAATGTATATAAATATAAACCTTGTTCATTTTTCTTCTTCTAAATACTATTATCCCCAAATAAGTGCCCCACTATATCTCCTTATTCCCTTTCTTATAGCCTTTTTTATTTTTACAGCCTACGGGGCCGTATTAATGTGCAGAAAATGTTTTTTAACACAAAATCGAGCGGAGAAGAGAAAATTAATATTATTAAGTGTTGTAGTAGTTGTAGTTATAGTAGGAGGGATAGTTAATGCTTTGTTAGTATATATCTCTAAACTCCCTGCTTTATCCTGGATATACATAACAGGACATTTAATAGCTGTCTTTTTCTCTTTGATGGTCGGTTATGTCATCTTTAAATATAGATTAATGGAAATCGTAGTTAGAAAGGGTAGTATTTATCTTTTATTATCCTTTGTAATTATTTTTATTGTAATTGGCATTGGAAGATTATTCACCATTTCTCCAGGATGGGGGATAATCCTTGTTTTTATTTCTGCCATTTTAATAACAATTGCCTTTCAACTAATTGAAAATGAGGAGGTAAGAAGATTCATTGATAGATGGGTATTCTATCGAAGGTATGAGTTAGAACAAATAATTGAAAACTTTAAGAGAAGAACCCTTTCTGTAAATAATAAACAAGCCTTATTTGTTATAATTGAAGACACTCTTAAACAGGTAGTGCCTCTGGATAAGAGTGTTATCCTGTTATTAGATGAGGTGGAAAGAAGGTATAAAGTAAATTGGAGTATTGGAGTAGATAGTTTGGTCAAGGAAGAGATATTTGGACTAAATGAGATTATGGTTGAATGGCTTAAAAAAGAGAAGAAGGTGATATTAAAAGAAAGATTAGAAAGATATCCAATCTTTAAAAAATGGTTGACAGGAAAAAAGATATGGGGGGATTTTAAAAAAAACCTTGAAAAGATGGAAATGGAATTATTTGTGCCTATAGTATATGGAGATAAGTTATTGGGGATATTAGGATTAAAGAAGAAAAAGATAGAAGAGCCTTATTATACTGAAGAAGAGTTAGAAATTCTTCTTGAATTATGTCCCCATATAGGAGGTATCCTTAATAATTTGCAATTCTATGAATTAAAAAAGACAGTATCCTCCTGGTGGGATGAAAAAATAAAGATAATTCAGAGGATAATTACATACCTGCACAATGCAAGAGACTTGAATGAATTACTCCATATTTTTTTAACCGGTGTTACTCATGGTGAAGGATTAGGATTTAATAGGGCAATGATTTTTTTTATAGATGAGGAAAAGTTAATAGGAGAAAAAGGAGTTGGACCAATTGATGGGGAAGAATGGGAGGAGACAATTTCAAAGGGAATTTCTATGGAGGACAGCATTAAAAATTACCCAATAAGAACAAAGATAACAGAGGAACTTGAAAAGATAGAAGTTCCTCTTAAAAACTGTCCATATATGATAAGAGAGGAATGTATTTCTGAAAAAAAATCACTTCATATTAGGAATATAGATGAGAATGAGAATATAATTGCAGTAATGAAAGATCTCTTAGGAGAGTTAAGCTCAGATGCCTTTGTCATTATCCCTTTAATTATCACAGGTAGGGTAAAAGGAATAATGTTAGCAGATAGAAAGTATAGTTATCAAAACTACCCTATTACTGACCTTGATATGCAAGCATTAGAAATACTCAGCAGTCAAATATCTATTGTTATTCAAAAGTTGGAAAGAAAAGGGATATTTAAGGTATTCGATAACATAATGAGAAAATCACCTACTACTTATAACCTTGTTGACCTTTTGGAAGATATATCTACTACCCTTGCTGATTATTTCAAAGCAGTTTGTGCTATATATCTTTATGATAAAAAAGACGATATATTACTTTTTGTGAAGATTAATAGACCCTCTCGTGGATACATAATACCTTACAATAAATATATAATAAATTATAAGTGTAAAATTGGTGAAGGTAATATAGGAGAAACAGCACAACAGCAATTAGTAATCCAAAAAGGATTATATCTTGGTTTTCCTATTATGGATAATGATAGAAACCTGTGGGGAGTAATTGGCTTAAATAGATTTCAGGAAGGTAATGAGTTTACTGAGGAAGATAAGGAATTTCTAAATGAAATAAGACACTCTATAACAAGTTCTATTTTACATCTTCAGGCGTTTGAAAAGATAAAATTTCAACTTGGAGAGATAAGAATAGAATTAGACGAAACTCGGGAAGATTTTATCGTAAGGAAATTGTCTGGATGGCGAGATCTTGCCGCAAAGGTTTCTCATAAGATAGGTAATAAAATTTATGCATTAGAGGAACTACGAACATCAATCTTATCAAAGAATAATCTTAATGAGATTCAAAATAAGGTAAAAGATATGAAAGAGGAAATTGAAGATGCCAGGAGAATTGTGCGAGAAATTACTGAGTTTGCAAAGCCTTTAAATGTAACAATTAGCTCAGTAAATGTAAATTCTATTTTGAATAAAGCAGTTACTTCTATATTCCCTTCTCCTGAGCGTGAACAGATAGAAATAAGTTTCAATTTTGATGAGAAGTTAAATTCTATAGAAGGAGACTCAGAAAAATTAAAGGAGGCATTTTCAGAATTAGCTCAAAATGCTAAATATTTTATGAATATAAAAAAATTCATCTGGCAAGAAAGAACAGGGCAAAAAGAGGAAGAAGAATTACGAAGGATGATAAAAAACCAATTTATGCTGGATATATCACCAGAGGATTTTAATAGTTTGTTATCAAAGATAGATTTGAAGGATGGGAAGGGAAAACTCGAAATTAATACTAAATTTATTCCTTCTCATGAAAGTAAATCTTATAATTTAAAAGAAGATGGCTACATTATGATAGAATTTATTGATACAGGAATAGGTGTGGCAGAAGAAAATAAATCAAGGATATTTGAGCCTTTAGTTACTACAAGGAAAAATGGCACTGGTTTGGGACTTTCTATCATAGAGATTATTATCAATTATCATAAAGGGATTATAAGGGAAGAAGGAACTTTTGGTAAGGGAGCAAAGTTTGTAATCTTTCTGCCTGTGAGGCAGAGAAAAGGAGGAGAGATTAATGTCTAAGATACTAATTGTTGATGATGAATTAACTACATTAAAAGAGATGGTTGAGAAGCTTAAAGAAAAAGGGTATGAAGTAGAGGGAGTAGATAGTAAGGAGGAAGCGATTGAGACTATTAGAGAAAGTCCTGCTTTTGATGTCGCGGTAGTTGATATGAAATTGAGGGAGGGAGATGAAGAAGGAGGATTAGATGTAGTAAAAGCGGTTAGGCTCAAAAACTTATTTACACAGATAATTGTCTTAACCGCCTATGGAACTTTAGAGAATGTTCGGAAGGCGATGGAATTTGGCATCTGGCAGTATATTGATAAAACGAGAGAAAGTGCTAACGAGATTTTATATTCAGAAGTGGAAAAGGCTCTGGAACATAAAAACAGAATACTTGAGAGACTGTTAGGTAGACCCAGGGAAGAAATTTCTGAAGTGAAGGAAGAATATAGGAGGTCTTTAGAAACTGAGAAGGCATTGTTAGAAGGCGTGAAGAAATATGCAGTTCCAGAAGGATTAATTACAAAAAAACAGTTAGAAGATGCGTTGAAAGAACAAGAGGAAAAGAAAATAAGTCTGGAAAAGGCGTTAGTTAATAATGGGGTTGAGGAAGGGCCTATAAATTGGACATTGAGTAAGCAACTTAATGCCCCTTACATCTACCTAATTCCAGAAACAATCGATGCTGAAGTTGTCCAGAATATCCCTGAAGAAATTCTTAGAGTCTGTTGCTTAATACCTATTGCCAAAATAGATAATCAACTTACAGTAGTTATAGCTGACCCTAATGATTCTCAAAGTATTGAACTCATCGAGACTATAACAGGTTGTCAGGTTAAGGTTTTCTTAGGCTCTCCTAAAAATATTATGGAGACAATTAACAAGATTTTGGGTGGGGTAGGAAGGAAGAAATTACTTCAAAAATTCAATTATATTCCATCAGAAAAGGAGGTATAATTTAAAATGGATATTTTTCAGTTAGTGCAACTAATGAGAGATAGAGGAGCTTCTGATATACATATTGGGATAGAAAAACCACCGATGATAAGAATCGATGGTTTACTAACTCCTGTAAAGGATGAGAATCTCGGTCCACAAAGAACCCAGTCAATTATTTACTCTGTCTTAAATGATGACCAGAAGAGGAAATTTGAAGAGGATAATGAATTGGATTTATCTTTAGAGATTAGAAATATGGGTAGGATAAGGATGAATGTATTTCGTCAGAAAGGGACAGTTTGTGCTGCGTTACGAAGTATTCCGCATGAGGTGCCTAACTTTAATAAGTTACGCCTTCCTTCTATTGTAGATGATATAGTAAAATTACCTCCAGGCTCTCCTGGTTTAGTTTTGGTAACAGGTCCTACTGGTACAGGGAAAACAACTACATTAGCTTCTATGATTGATTATATAAATACTAATCGTAAAGAACATATTATAACTGTTGAAGACCCGATAGAATTTTATCATCGTTCCAAACAGTCTATTGTCCACCAGCGGGAGATAGTTGCTGATACTAAATCTTTTACTAATGCTCTAAAGTATGTACTGCGACAGGACCCTGATATAATTCTGGTAGGAGAGATGCGTGATTTAGAAACTATCAGAGTTACTCTGAATATAGCTGAGACAGGACACTTAGTCTTTTCTACTCTACATACTTCGGATGCTGTCCAGTCAATCAACCGTATCATTGATGTATTTCCTAAAAATGAGCAAAGGCAGGTAAGAACTCAATTATCTTTTGTGATAAAGGCTGTAATTTCACAGCAATTATTACCTCATTTCTCTGGCACGGGAAGGGTATTAGCCTGTGAAGTTCTATCTGATACAGAAGCGGTCCGAAGTCTAATTCGGGATGAAGACCCCAAAAAATTGCCACAAATCTATACTTATATGCAAACCGGAAAGGAGTATAAGATGCAAACAATGAATATGTCACTCAAAGAACTTTATGAGAGTAAATTAATTACTTATGAAAATGCTTTGAAATACTCACCAAGACCTGAAGAATTAAAACAATTAATTGGCGGGCAGTATTATTACTTTCGAGAAAATCAATAATAACTATTTTTAGAGAGTTAGAATAGGATAGGGTAGGATTATTATAAACTGAGTTAATGAGTTTCAATTGTCTCTCTTTTATTAAAATCTCTCCTCTGATGGATACCATTTTCATTAATTATTCCCGTAATGTATTCTGAAGGAAGAAAATCACAAAATTTTTTCAGGAGGGGAAATTCTTCGACCATATTCTTTAAAATATCTTGGGGGTAATCATTAGAAAAAGAATCCTCTAAAATATAGAAAGGAATTTCCCTTTCATTTATCATAGATGCTATCTTCTTCATACCATAGATACAGAGTACACTTCCTTCTTTACTCCTTATATAAGCCTCTGTAATAACATGTTTAACTCTACTTGGAATAATAATTTCCTTAAATTTGTCTATATCAGATTCTATTGCTCTTTTTTGTTCATACTCTTCCTCATATCGCTCACCTTTCAATTTAAAGGGAATAGAGTCCTCTCCTTCTCGATGAATAGGAAATATAATTCGTGTGTTATGCCAACTTTTTCCTGATTCTTTTCTTGATTCTTCTATAATTTTCGTTGAGAAATCACTTTCTTCTCCTCCCAGAAATACTACTCCTCTTTTTACCAGATCTCCTGCCCGTTTAATAGCTTCCTTCCTTTTCGTCTCCATTTCCTGCCTTAAAGAAGCACATTTCTCACTTATAAAATTTAAAAGTTCTCTTCCCTCCATTCTTTCATTCTTCTCTACTTCTTCTATAACCTCATTTGCATAATCCACTAATGGAATAATTGGAATAGGAGACCGTATTGCCACTGCTTTATATGTCATTAGGTGGCGCAATAGTTCATTTTTAAAGTTATCCGGTTCTTTTTCTATCCTTGAAATTTTATCATCGTTTTTATCTAATTTAAATGCTGATTCTATTTTTTCCATGACTGCACTAACTGTATTACTCATTCCATTTTTAAATACTGAAAAAAGGAGTCTATTACCCCACTCATTTAGGTCTTCCATATTTTCTCCTTTATTTTTTTTAATTCTGATTTGTTGCTAGGGTAGGTTTATTTTCCTCAAGTAATAAATTGCTCCTCAGTTGTTTTTTGTATTCCGTAAATGACTAAAAGGAATAAGAAGGTAGTGGGTCTAATTAGTTTCTCATCTGCTTTTTTCTCAATAGTTTCTTTTATAAAAACTTTTTTGTCGATAAGTATCCAAAAAATAGACATCATTTCCGAAAGAAGTTTATCATATAGAAGTGGGAAATTTCCTCTTAGCCTACCCATAATTTGCTCCTCAATAAACTCACGAGTAAATTTCCATTTGAAGTCTCTTATTAACCAATGTGCTTCCTCCGTGAGTTGATATGGACTCTCATGCTTGACTAATCTATTCAGGAGAGCTTCAGAGGCAAAAACAGCAACTGGAAATTCTCTTTCTGCTTGCATTTTTCCAATAACTAAATTAATATCAGAAAAGTCGTCTTTTGTGGGTAAAAAACTATTTAATTTATCACACACAATATTAAATGGAAACCCTTTATTATTCATTATTTTATTCCTTAATATATTTATCGGCAGATTTTTCATCTTTTTTGAGCAGGATAACAGGATAAGAGAGGATACAATATCTTTTAATTTATCATATAACCTTGAATATGTCAAGTAAAAAGTTTAATTTTTTTTAAAAAAACTATAGCAGGGCATAAGCCAAATTCTGTAACTATATGATTCACATATAGTTAGGTCATTATCTCTCTACGAAAAAAATCTTCCTTTTTTTCTTTAGTAGTAAATTTGACTCTGAAGTAGTCCACAGATAAAATTTAACCCCATTGTAGAGATAAAAAGTTTGACAAAAATACGCTTTTGGGGTATAATACTAATCAAGATGGGGAAAAAGAAGAAAAAATCACCAAAGCCAAAATCAATATCGCCTTCGAAAAAACCCTTATTGGATTTTATAAAACCGTCGACGGAGGTAATCACGCCGAGAATTTTTACCCTCCCTGATTATTTTGTGGGCATAGGAGTCTTCCTCTTTTCCTTCTTTATTTACCTTCATACCTTAACCCCAACGATAGACCTGCATGATTCCGGGGATATGATAGGGGCGTCCTATACCCTTGGTATTCCACATCCACCCGGTTATCCTTTGTATTGCCTCCTCGGTAAGCTATTTAGTCTTATTCCATTGGGCAACATTGCCTATCGCTACAACCTATTTTCGGCTGCAAGTGCCGCCTTAGCCGTGATGATGGTGTATTTTATAAGTTTAAAAGTAGGTAGGAGCACGGAGCACGGAGCACGGAGCACGGGGCACGGAGAAAAAAACTCCACGCTCCACGCTCCACGCTCCACGCTCCACGCTCCACGCTCCATGCTTTCGTTCCTCATCCCTGCGGTAATAGCCGCTTTAATGCTATGTTTTGCCCGTGTCTTCTGGCAGCAGGCAGTTATTGCCGAGAAATACACCCTGAATGCCTTGTTTGCCACTGTCTTGATTTTTATCCTCCTGAAATGGGTAGAAGCACAAAGCATGGAGCACGGAGCACGGAGCATGGAGCAGGAAGCAGGGAGAAAGGAGTGGGGAGCACGGAGCACGGAGCAGGAAGCAGGGAGAAAAAAACTCCACGCTCCACGCTCCACGCTCCACGCTCCAGGCTTACTTTACTTATTCGCTTTCACCCTCGGATTAGCCTTCACCCACCACTTGCAAACTATATTCTTAGTGCCGGCAAGTGCGTTTCTTATCATCATAATCTGGCGCAAGCACCCTAACCTCTTAACATTTAACGCCATACTTAAGATGGCCTGTCTGTTTTTCCTACCCATCATTTTATATGCCTACTTACCTGTTCGTGCCGCGGCCCATCCCATAATTAACTGGGGTTGCCCGGATAATTTTGAGCGGTTTATTGACCATATCACGGCTAAGGAATATGGCTATTATTTTGCTACCTCACTTCCAACCCTGCTTAAACGAATATTTGTTGAGCACCCTATATTTTTCATCAACCAATTCACTCCATATCTCATTTGGATTGGATTTGTCGGGCTGTTTTTCTTCTACAAACAAAGGGTGAACACCTTCATCTACCTAGGGTTAATTGTTATGGTGGATTTTCTTCATTCCTCAAGGTATAGTATCCATAACATCGAGGATTATTATATCCCGTCTTATATTATTTATAGTTTGTTTATTGGCTATGGGGTGGGAATATTCAATGAGTGGCTGGGTAAAAGGATAAAGCAGGGGATTTTAGCTGTCCTTCTACCCTATTTTTTCCTTCTTATCCCGGTAATTTCCTGGGCTTGTAATCATCATTATGGAGACCACCGCAAAAATTATTACTCTTATGACTATGGGATGAATATCCTTTCCCCATTAGACGAAAAATCAATCCTTTACATCAAAGGCGATACCTTTGCCTTTCCGTTGTGGTATCTTCATTATGTAGAAAATATCCGCCAGGATGTAACCTTAATTGACCAGCATTCATTATATTTAGATTGGTATGCTAATCAGATTAAGCGGGAGTTGAATTTTGAGTTTGTGCCGCAAAACAGGGTGAAAAGGCTAACCGACGAGGCAAGCCGAATTATCAAGACACGGTTTGACGCCATTTTTGAGGCTAATCCCAATCGGCCTGTTTTTCTACCCTTTGATGAAAGTATAGCCCAGGGTTATACCTTAGTGCCGACAGGCATCTGCCATCGGGTCTTCAAAAAGGAGGCAACCTTAAAAGAACAGTTATCTGCCATAGATGAGAACTTACGGTTTAGGTATCGAGGCATACTTGACGAAAGTATTTATAAAGAAGAGCGGGTAGCAAGTAACATTTCTAACTATGCCACTTCCTATAACAATCGCGGTGGGTTTTTCAAGGATATGGGTAAATATTCTCAGGCTATCGCAGAATACCAAAAGGCACTACTGGCCGACCCAGAACGATTGATAAGTTATTATAATATTGGCATGGTCTATAACGACTCAGGTCAAACTCAAGAGGCAATTGGACAATTCAATAAAATTATCGAACTTGGACCCCAGGATGCTAAGGGTTACTATGGGTTAGGGATGGTCTATCAAAGGGTAGGGGAGGTGGATAAGGCCATTTCAGAATACGAAAAAGCCGCCCAATTAGACCCAAACCAGGATTTTATTCATATAAATCTGGGTAGTGCCTATATCTCTAAGGGTAAGCTAAATGAAGCCGTTGTCTCCTTCCAGAAGGCTATCTCCTTAAAGCCGGGGAATATCGCCGCACTTTATAATCTTGGTATAGCCTATTCGCAGTTAGGGAAAAGGTTTGAGGCCATAGATGCCTTTCAAAAGGTGCTTGCCATAGACCCAAATTATAGCCCAGCCAGAAATAGTTTAGCCGCACTACAACAAGAATAGGTCAAGTCCTATTCTTTCTTGCAAAAGTTTATTTGTGAGCTGCGGGTTTGCCTTACCTTTGGTCAGTTTCATCACCTGACCGACCAGGAAACCTAATGTCTCCTTTTTACCGGCTTTATAGTCTTCAACTGCCTTTGGGTTCTCCGTGATTACCTGCTCAATCACCTTTACTATCTCATCTCCATCTGTGATTTGAGTTAGCCCTTTTTCCTGAATTATTTCAACCGGCGCTCTACCGGTTTTAAATATTTCAGGCAATACCTCTTTACCAATTTTACCACTTATCGTGCCGGTATCAATCAGTTCTAACATTTTAACCAGATGTGTTGGGGTAAGTTTAGATTGGCTAATATCTAAATTTGCCCCAGCTAAATAGCCTAACACCTCGGTCATTATCCAATTGCTGACCATCTTTGGTTTTGGATAGAGTTTGGTGGTATTTTCGAAGAAATCGGCTAAAGATTTGTTTGCCGTCAATACCTGGGCATCATAAGGTGGTAATTCGTAGCCTGCCATGAATCGCTGTCTTTTGGCTTGAGGTAATTCTGGGATACCGGCTTTTATCTTCTCTGTCCACTCCTGTGAGACCTCTAACGGCACTAAATCAGGCTCTGGGAAATAGCGGTAATCATGAGCCTCCTCTTTGCTTCGCATCGGGGTAGTTATCTCCTTTTTCTCATCCCACAACCTTGTCTCCTGGTTAATTTGCTCGCCTTGTTGAACAACCTTAATCTGCCTTTCTATTTCATAGGTTAGTGCCCGCTCTACCGCCTTGAAGGAATTCATATTTTTTACCTCGGTTTTCGTGCCGAGTTCAACCTGTCCAACAGGTCTAATGGAGACATTGGCATCACAGCGTAATGACCCCTCTTCCATATTGCAATCTGAGACCTCGAGGTATTCGAGGATAGCTTTTAAATTCGTGAGGTATTCATAAGCCTGGTGTGGAGTTTTTAAATCAGGGTGGCTGACTATCTCAATTAACGGCATCCCACAACGATTATAATCCACCAGGCTATCCCCTTCTTGCGTATGAATAAGTTTGCCCGCATCCTCTTCTAAATGCACCCGGGTAATCCCTATTTTAACCCCTTCCACATCTAAATACCCATCAATAGCCAATGGCTCATCATACTGGGATATCTGGTATGCCTTTGGCAGGTCAGGGTAGAAGTAATTTTTGCGGTGAAACTTACAATTTGGGGTAATCCGACAATTTAGGGCTAAGGCAGATTTAAGAGCGAGTTCCACCACCTTTTTATTTAAAACCGGTAATACACCAGGAAACCCTAAACATACCGGGCAGGTCTGCGAATTAGGTTCAGCCCCAAAATTAGTCGAACAACCACAGAATATCTTGGATTTGGTCTTTAATTGAACATGGGTTTCTAAACCAATAACTGCCTCGTAATTCATAGTATTCTTCATTATACACGGTTCTTTGCAGAAAGTCAATATAAAAATAGTTGACAAAGTGAGGATTAGGTTGTAAAATATACATACCGAGGTGCTCAATGCAAAAGATTTTATGTCTTGGTTATTTAATTTTAATGGTTGGATTGGCTTTTGGGCAAGAATTGGATGAGAAACTACCCTTGTGGGAAGAACCGATAATTACCCCTGTAGTGGGAACTTCAACAATTGGTACCGCTACCACTGTGGAGGTGGACACTTCAATTCCAGAGATTACTTCTTCTCCCCAGGTAGGCACTCCCAGCACATCAGAAACAACAATTCCACCACAGCAATCACCACAGGAGGAAACCATGGGAACGATTACCGTGCCGTCTGCAGAAGGGACTACCATCATTTCCACAGCCACGCAAACCACGGCTTTAGCTGGAACCTTAACCGTTGGAACGGCAACTACCGAGGTTGGGACTCTTACTCCCGAAATTACTCCTCCACCTCCGCCACAAGTAGGTACTCCTGCTACATTAGGAACAGTAACTCCACCACAGCAACCGCCACCCATAGGCACAATTACCCCCTCGTTCACAGAAGGGACTACGACTACTGATGCAGGCACGCAAACGACACCTTTAGATGGAACCCTGACCGTTGGAACTGTCACAGTTGGTACTCCTACCCTTTTAAATACCGGCTTAATACTCGTTCCAACTGCTTATAGACGGGATAGTAAATCAGGACTAAACGCAGATTTTATCTTCGCCTATTACATTGGTGAATTATGGCATAGTATGGCTGGTGGTGAGCTTTTTGAGCCAATCAAATTCCTGTTTTTATCAACAGACTTTAAGTATTGCTTACTAAAAGAGAAAGAGAAAATCCCTGGACTTGGAGTAGGTTATGAATGGTTTTTAGTTATTCAAGGTCAGGCGGCTACCCCTGCCCAGATGGGTGGTCAATTCTCTGGTAAATCCGATAGATTTGGCTATCCATATCTTATGGTGAGCAAGAAATTTAAAAATACCGGCTACCATCTGGGTATGATGTCTGGCGAAATAGGGCATTTGCTTAATCCATTATCGGAATATATGAAGGTATCCGATAAAAAGGCACTTGTCTTTGGGTTGGATACAAAACTATTTAATCGGCAAATTAATATCGAAGGAATTATACCCTCAGGAGATAATTTATTAATAAATACCTCTATTGAGCGGTTTTTAGGATTTGATTTATGTTTTATGAAGACGCCTGATGGGTTTTCCGTCGTTGGTTATTTTGGTATCCGAATGACTATTTTTCCACATATAAAGGGAGTAAAATGATCGAGTACATTATTCGAGAAAAGGAAAAGGGTAACAAATTAATCCTATCTATATTGAATTTTATCTCCTGCCTCTACTATTTAGTTGTTCAACTAAGGTTATTTCTCTATAAAACGAAGCTCCTAAGGCAGACACAGGCGCCAGCAAAGGTCATAAGTATCGGCAATATTACCCTGGGTGGGACAGGCAAGACTCCGGCGATAATCGAAATAGCCCGTTTGTTTTCCGATAAAAAAGTAGCCATTTTAAGCCGAGGTTATAAAAGTCGTAACGAAAATAAAATGGCTGTTGTCTCAGATGGTAAGCAAATACTACTGGGTGTGACCGAGTCGGGAGATGAGCCGTATCTTTTAGCTAAACGATTACCTACCGTGCCAATCATTATTGGCACGGATAGGGTCAAATCAGCAAAATATGCCATAGATAAATTTGGGGCGGAAATAATTGTCCTTGACGATGGGTTTCAGTACCTGCCACTTAAACGAGATCTGGACATAGTTTTAATAGACGGCAAGAACCATTATGGCAATAACAGTCTTTTCCCGGCAGGAATACTCAGGGAGCCGATTAAGAATTTAAAACGGGCAAATATTTTTATTATTACCAAAATAGACCAATCATTGAATAGAACCGCCATTGTTCAGGATTTAAAAAGGGTTAATCCCAATGCCCCAATATTAGAAAGCAGACATACACCCATAAAATTTATCAGCCTGGATTCAAAGGAGGAATACCCCTTAGAATTCATCAAGGATATTGATATTTTAGCCTTATCGAGTATAGGTGACCCTGATTCTTTTGAGGCTATTTTAAAGAAACTTACCCCACGACATTTTCTACACCTAAAATACCCTGACCATTATGCTTATACCAAAAAGGATGTCTATAAATTAATAGATTGCTTACAGGGAATAAGTTTTATCATCACTACAGAAAAGGATATGGTCCGGCTAAAAGAGGTAGTCCCCCCTGACATTCCTGTCCTTTATTTAATGATAAAATTTGAGATTAGCACTCCAAACTGGCAGAATAGTATCAGGGAGAAATTCCTCAACTTTTAGTAATTGTTCAAAGAGAGGTGTTTTTTAAGGGGAGAGAAACCCTTTTTGAAAAAAATGTTTCTCTCCCCTTAAACCCCTCTCTTCCTAAAAACTTTTTAACCACAAGAGTATAAAATTTTATTTACCCATTTATAAGAAATGGGGTAAATAAAATTTTATACTCTTGTTGTTAAAAAGTTTTGGAAAAGGGGAGTTTGAGGGGGTAAACCTTTTTCAAAAGGTTTTCCCCCTCAAAAATTCCATCCTTTGAACGATTATTAAAAGTTAGGGGGATTTTTTAAAAGAGATGAATTTTTTTAATTTCCTTAATTTTTTACTTGACATAAATAAGATTTTATGTTATATTATATAATGGAAAGTGAAACCAACCAAAAATCTTTCCTGGAAGCCAAGAAAATCAAATTTCGTAATAGTTCTACTTATAAATGTCAATCACTTATTTAATACTTCAGGAATTTTAAGGTTATATGAAATCCAATGGTTTAGTACCACTTTTAGAAACACAATAACACTTTGACATTCCAAAGCGAATGCAATCTTTCGCACTCCAAAGGCAATCAAGAATGAAAAAAGATAGGGGAACCAAAAGTGATATATTAGGTTTTTTTTATAAATATCCCATAAAAAACCTACCTGTAGTGAACAAGGATAAATGTATAATCGGGGTATTGGTAAAAGATAGTTTAATTGCCTCCTCTGCCATTACCTCAAATTTAGATACACCATTGACCAAGGTTATCACCAATCATCTCATACCTGTAAACTTAGAGAAGGATTATCAAGTTTTACAAGGATTACTGCAAAATTTCAAGAGGGTAAAGACTATTCCTGTTATGGATACGAGAGGTAGAGTAGTTGATTACTGGAATAGATTCGATTTGATTTGTGCCTGGGAAGGATGTCCGGATGCAGATAAACAACAGTATGAAATACTCTTTTCCGATTTCCCATATCCGATAGTGATTATAGACAATAAGTTGGAAATAACCTATATAAATCCGCTAGGTAGTGAATTAGTAATTACCGGGCGTGGAAGAAAAATAACTGGCAAATCCGTAAATGAGGTTTTTCCATCTTTGAAGTATGATTCTTCCGCATCCATTATCAATGAAAGGATATTCATTGAAGGAGAGGAGTTTATATATGACGGTGTACCTATTAAAAAGGACAAAGAAAGGGTAGGGGCAATATATCTTTTAAAAAGAGTAGAGAGTAGAGAGTAAAAAGGATTTCTGCAAAATGAGATAATGTTAAGGAAGGGGAGATGTACCACAAAGTCACCAAGACACGAAGAATTAGCATTGAGCAAAGAGCACGGAGCATGGAAATCCTTTTTCTCCAGGCTCTATGCTTCAGGTTCAAAGCTTTTTAGTGTCTTTGTGTTTTTGTGGCTAAAAAATGTGTGTAAAAGGAGGAAAAAATAGTGGAAGCACAACTTAACTTAGTGGACTTGCAAGGGATGAGTATTTCAAAATTAAGCGACTTAGCCCATAATTTGAAAATCGAGGGTGTAAGTGGGATGAAAAAGCAAGAGCTTATCTTTGCCATTTTACAAGCTCAAGCACAAGAAAAAGGGCTTTTGTTTGGTGAAGGGGTATTGGAGACATTGCCTGATGGATATGGTTTTTTAAGGTCTCCAAAATATAATTACCTGCCTTCCCCTGATGATATTTATATCTCACCTTCCCAGATAAGGAAATTTAGTCTAAAGACAGGGGATACGGTCTCCGGGCAAATAAGACCACCTAAGGAGAACGAGAAGTTTTTTGCCCTTCTGAAGGTAGAGGCTGTTAATTTTAATGACCCATCTAAGGCCTCAGATAGGATATTATTTGATAACCTGACACCATTATATCCCCAGAAAAGGATTCACTTAGAACGAGGGGCAGAAGAAATATCTATGCGGATTATGGATTTACTTACACCTATTGGAGCCGGTCAGCGAGGATTGATTGTGGCACCACCACGCACAGGGAAAACGGTTTTATTACAGAAATTAGCTAATTCGATTACCACTAATCACCCGGATATAAAATTAATTGTTTTATTGATTGATGAGCGTCCTGAAGAGGTTACGGATATGGAAAGGTCTGTCAAGGGTGAGGTGATAAGTTCTACCTTCGATGAACCTCCAACCCGACATGTCCAGGTAGCTGATATGGTCATCGAAAAGGCAAAAAGGCTGGTAGAACATAAACACAATGTGGTTATTCTTTTAGATAGCATTACCCGATTAGCCCGGGCACATAATCAGGTAGTACCTACCTCAGGTAAGGTGCTTTCCGGTGGTGTGGATTCAAATGCTTTACAGCGGCCAAAGAGATTCTTTGGTGCGGCACGAAATATTGAAGAAGGCGGCAGTTTGACTATTTTAGCTACCGCCTTGATTGATACCGGTAGTAGAATGGATGATGTTATCTTTGAGGAGTTCAAAGGCACTGGGAATATGGAGGTACTTTTGGATCGTAGTTTAGTTGACCGCAGATTATTCCCTGCAATCAATATACTTAAATCCGGCACACGCAAAGAAGAATTACTTTTAGATGAAGCGGATTTAAATAAAGTCTGGCTTCTGCGTAAGGCAATTACTCCCTTAAGTCCGGTTGAGAGTATGGAATTGATAGTTGAGAAAATGCTGGCTACAAAAAGTAATAAGGAGTTTTTAATGGCGATAAATAGAGGATAGAATAGTCAGACCAGTCAGACAGGTTAGACTGGTCTGACACAGATAATAGGGGAACAAGATGATTAATTTTTTTCCACTGGCAATTAGATTTTTAGATATTTTAGAGATATTACTTATTAGTTGTATCTTTTATTGGTTATTTATCTTGATAAGAGAGACAAGGGCTGTCCAGGGGTTGAAGGTCCTTGCCTTTCTGATTATTGCCTCCTTTGGTGCACATTTACTTCAATTATACACGATAGATTGGATTCTTCGAAGTTTATGGACTATTTTACCTTTAGCCTTTGTGATTTTATTTCAACCGGAATTAAGACGAGTCATAGGAGAAATTGACAAAAATTATATTTTAAAGAAATTTTTCAAGCAAGAAAGTAAATTAATCACCGAAATTGTAAGGGTAATCATGGCTCTATCAAAGGAAGGTTCAGGGGCATTAATTGTTTTAAGACAAAATATAAGTCTAAAAAATTATATAGAAACAGGAGTAAGAATAAATGCAGAGGTAAGTTATGAACTGCTAAAGACAATATTTACCCCTGATAGTCCCCTACATGATGGGGCAGTAATCATTCAGGAAGATAAAATAATAGCCGCAAGTTGTGTCTTACCACTAACTCAAAATCCTGATGTAACTATACCACTGGGAACGAGACATCGGGCGGCCCTGGGACTATCTGAAGAAACAGACGCCTTAATTCTGGTTGTCTCTGAAGAAACAGGAAGTATATCTATTGCCATGGATGGAAAGATGCGTAGTAATTTAGATGAAGAAAGCCTGACAGAAATGCTTACCCTTTATAAGGCAAAAGAGACAGAAGGTTTTACAGAGAAGTCAGAAATCAATTAACAATTAACAATTATCAATTATTAATTGTTAATTATATTCAGGGAGGATAGATGAAAAAGTTAAACCTTTATGCCTGGATTACCAATAATTTGTGGATAAAATTATCCTGTTTTTTATTAGCCGTCCTATTATGGTTTTCGACTACCGTTGGGGTATCTATAATTAGAGATTTCAGTATTTCGCTTGCCTTTGAGAATGTTCCCGAAGGCTTAATGGTTTCTAACCAAACTACCAAGAATGTATCTATCAGTGTTCAGGGGGATAGAGTTACGGTTTTGAAATGTCAGTCATCGGCATTCTATCTTCCTATTGATTTAACCGGCATCAATGCCCCGGGTAGTTATTCTTATAACCTTCTCCCGGATAAGGTAGTTACCCCTACAGGGGTTAAGATTATTTCTATAGAACCACAAAAGGTAAGCGTAACTTTAAGAAAAAAGGAGTAACATGATGGATTGGCAGTCTCCTTCATAAAGAATATCTTCAATTCAGACATTAGACTTCAGACTTTAGACATCAGACTTAAGTCGTAAACATTCAACCGTCAGCTTTCAGATGGAGAAAAAGATAATGGATGAACACCTGTCTCCTCCAAAAACTGAAAGAGTAATCTTTCGGCTAACCGCTTACGACTTAAGTCTTTAGTCGATGGTCTAATGTCTGAATTGAAGTAAAGAATATAGAAAAAGCCTGGGTGATAATATTACCGGAGGCAAAACAGGTGTCAGGTAAAAGGGGTAAAAAAGATGAAGACGCTTTTAGACGAGGCGAAAAAGGTCCTGCAAATTGAGGCTGAGGCAATTTCCAACCTTGTAGATAAAATCGATACGAGTTTTTTAGCGGCACTTGAGTTACTTTACAAATGTAAGGGTAGGGTGGTTGTAACCGGTATGGGTAAGAGCGGCATCATCGGTGAAAAAATTGCTGGGACATTAGCCTCTACCGGCACATTAGCCTTATTTATGCATCCGGCCGAAGGAATGCATGGTGATTTAGGCATGGTCTCCAAACAAGATGTCCTTATCGCCCTTTCTAATAGCGGTGAGACCGAGGAGATTAATCGTCTACTACCGAGTATCAAACGGCTGGGGATTAAACTTATTGCCCTGACTGGAAACCTAAATTCTACCTTGGCGAACAATAGCGATGTGGTCCTGGATGTAGGGGTAAAAGAGGAGGCCTGTCCATTAGGGCTTGTCCCGACGGCAAGTACTACGGCTACCCTGGCTATGGGTGATGCCTTAGCCATTGCCTTATTCAAAAAAAAAGGATTTAAGGAGGAAGACTTTGCTTTACTGCATCCTGGCGGTACATTAGGCAGAAAATTATTACTTAGGGTTGAAGATGTTATGCACACAGGAGGTGCCATACCAAAGGTTACTGAAGGAACGCTAATGCGAGATGCGTTATTTGAGATGACTTCTAAACGCTTAGGAATAACAACGGTAGTAGATGAAAAAGACGGATTAGTTGGCATAATTACCGATGGTGACTTACGCCGATTAATGGAGAAAAGAAAGAACGAGGATATTTGGGACTTAAAGGTGAAAGAGATAATGACGAAAAACCCAAAAACGATTTCCGACAAGGCTCTTTGTGCCACAGCCGTTGCAAAAATGGAAGAATATACCATCACCTCGTTACTCATTACCAATAAACAGCATAAAGTAATTGGAATTGTCCATCTGCATGATTTACTTAAAGCCGGGGTAGTTTAATGAGGAAGTTAAGGGTTTATGGGCTAATCATCGTAGTTTTGACTTTAATTATCATCTTGCTTTTAGTAAAAAAAGGGGATAAAACAGAGCCGACAGAGAAAGATTCCGCTACCCAATCCCCAGGTGCAGAATTAGGCTTGAGTGGATTTCATCTCATAGAGACAATAGGTGGTAAACCACAATGGGAATTATGGGCGAAAGAGGCAGAGGTTACTCAAACACAAACCAATCTTGAGGAGATTAAATGCGTATTTTTCTCAGCAAAACAGACTAACGAACCTATTCTAAATGTAGCGGCTAAAAAAGGGATTTTAGATACCCAAACAAGGGATATCGAACTAAAGAATGATGTTAAAGCAGTAACTAAAGATGGGGCAGAATTTATAACCAATACCCTCAGGTGGAGGGCTAAATCAGGAATTTTGATTACACCGGATAAGGTAACCGTGATTTATGGCAAGGCACATCTGTCCGGTTATGGATTAGAAATTGATTCCGATAAGGATAGAATAGAAATCAAAGAAAAGGTACGGATAGTTATTAAGTAAGGTAATCGGTAATCAGATAAATATTTACCGATCACCGATTACGTAATGCCTCAGTTACCGGTTGGTAAGCTATCAGGTATCAGATTACGATTACAATTTTGGATTTTAGATTTTCGATTTTGGATTAAGGATATTAAGATTCCTCAATCCAAAATCCAAAATCCATTTGGTATTAACTGGTAACTGAGGGATTACCTGAGTACCATTTTTCCCATTGACATCTACAAAAATAAATGGTATAATCACTTAACGCTGAATTCAAAACAGAAAAGGAAAATAAAGATGCTTTATGGTGTGATTCTGGCAGGTGGATTTGGGGATAGATTCTGGCCAAAAAGTAAACCAGATACACCCAAACAATTATTATCAATTACAGGCAAAAAGACATTATTAGAGGAAACGCTTACTCGAATTGCCCCTTTGATTCCACGAGAGCGGATATTGATTGTTACCAATAAAAACATCGGGGATAAAATTCTGTCTGGAATTAGTAGTCTTACTCAGGATAATATTATTGTTGAGCCAGGGCGAAAGAACACTGCTCCGGCTATTGCCTTAGCCGCTTTGTACTTAAGGAAAAAGGATAAAGACGCAAGCTTTGTGGTTTTACCGGCAGACCATTTTATTCCGGATGAGGAGAAATTTTTAAAGATTTTATCCCTGGGTTATGAGTTGGCTCAAAAAAAAGAAAATCTTATCACCTTTGGGATTAAACCTACCCGTCCTGAAACAGGTTATGGCTATATAGAAGTGGATAAAAAAGTAGAGATAAAAAATGGTATCTCTATTTATAAGGTCCATTCATTTAAAGAAAAACCCAATCTGGATACCGCCAGGGGGTTTATTGCTCAAGGAGGGTATTTCTGGAATAGTGGTATATTTATCTGGCATGTCCAGGCAATTCTTAATGCCTTTTCTAAATTTATGCCCGGGTTATATTCAGGATTAATAAAAATTCAAAATTGCCGGGAGGCTGAGTTAGAGGAATTCTATCAGGAGGTAGAAAATATCTCTATAGATTTTGGTGTAATGGAAAAGGCGAAAAATATCCTGATGCTCGAAGGGGATTTTATCTGGGACGATGTTGGTTCATGGAAGGCTTTGGAAAGGATATATCCTAAAGATGAAAATAATAATGTTGTCCTGGGTGAACATGTGGGAATCGATACGCAAAATTGTATCATCAGGGGAGATAAAAAAATGATTGCTACACTTGGAATCTCTGATTTGATTATCGTGGATAGTGGAGAGGCTATCCTTATCTGTGCCAAGGAAAGGGCAGAAGAAGTCAAGAAAATAGTAGAGAAATTGAGAAATTAAAAATTATGAATTATGAATTGAAAATCAAGGAAAAGATACTTTCTTATCCCTCAATTTTTAATTTTTAATTCATAATTTTTAATTAATAATTCAAGGAGGTATTTAAATAATGAAGGAACGATGTCTTATTACAGGCATTACAGGATTTGCCGGTAGCTATATGGCTGAATTTTTGCTTGAACGAGGGGATGTAGAGGTTTATGGAATCAGAAGATGGCGCAGCAGGATGGAACATATTGAGCATATTGAAGATAAGATTACCTTAATTGAATGTGACTTGCGAGATCTATCCTCAGTCACAAATTGTATTGAGGAGGTGAGGCCAGATAAAATATTTCATCTGGCGGCTCAAAGTTTTATTCCCACCTCATGGCTGGCACCTAATGACACTTTAATGACCAATATATTAAGTACATTAAATATATTTGAGGCTATTCGTAAAGCATCTCTTTTAGATACTAAGATTCAGATTGCCGGTTCATCAGAAGAATACGGCATGGTTTATGCGGATGAAGTCCCTATAAAAGAAACTAATCCACTCAGACCTTTAAGTCCTTATGGTGTCAGTAAGGTAGCCCATGATCTTTTAGGGTATCAATATTATATGAGTTATAAACTTAATATTGTTAGAACCCGTGGATTTAATCATAGTGGACCTCGACGGGGAGATGTCTTTGTCGAGGCAAATTTTGCTAAACAAATTGCCGAAATTGAAAAAGGGTTAAAAGAGCCTGTTATTTATGTAGGCAATCTTGAGGCAGAAAGGGATTATACCGATGTGCGTGATATGGTTAAAGCATATTGGTTAGCCCTTGAAAAGGCTGATATGGGTGAGGTATATAATATTTGTTCTGGAAAGGCATATAAGATAAAAGAGGTTTTAGATATATTACTTTCCATGTCTAAAATAAAGGTTGAGATAAAACAAGACCCATCTCGTATGCGTCCTTCTGATGTCCTCATATTATTAGGCGACCATACTAAGTTTAGTGAAAAAACCGGTTGGCAACCAACTATACCTTTTGAAAAAACACTGACAGATATTCTTGATTATTGGCGTAACCATTACGGTGTTAAATAAAGAAGTTAATCCAAAAAAGTTCAAAAGGGATTAAGGGGACAAGGGAAGAAGGAAGGATTTTTTTCTTGCCTTTGCCCCGGGAACCCTTATCTATAATATCGGGTCCTGTATTTTTGCCTCGTTAAAGCCTTTACTTCGCAACAAACAGCTATCGCATTTCCCACAGGGGTTTTTGCCACCTTTGTAGCATGACCAGGTTAGTTCAAACGGGACATTAAGGCTGAGCCCTAATTTTACGATTTCCGCCTTTGTCTTATTAATTAATGGGGTAAGAATTTCTATTGGTTTGTCTTCCACGCCTTGTTTGGTTCCAAGTGCCGCTACCTTCCTGAATGCCTCGTAATATTCAGGACGACAATCAGGATAACCACTGTAGTCTAAGGCGTTAGCCCCTATAATTATTGTCTGTGCCCCAATTGCCTCGGCGCAAGATAGGGCAAAGGAGAGAAAGATGGTATTGCGGGCTGGAACATAAGTGGATGGAATTTCTGTTTGGAATTTTGGATTTTGGATTTTGGATTTTGGATTGGATGAAACAACATAAGTAGATGGAATTTCTGTAGGAGACAACCCCCTGACCCCCTTTATTAAGGGGGAACACCCCCTGACCCCCTTTATTAAGGGGGGATATTCACTGCCCCCCGTTATTAAGGAGGAATTAGGAATAGGCATCCTTTTATCAAGTAACGCACTTCTCAGCCAGGGAAACTTGAATTTGATTACCTGGAATTCACAGCCTATCCTCTCGGCTATTTTTATGGCACATTGAACTTCCTTTCGATGTCGCTGGCCGTAGTCAAAAATCAGGCAGACGCAAGTGTATCCTTGATTTTTTGCCCAATAAAGGGTGGTAGTAGAATCCAATCCCCCGGAAAGCAAGATAACTGCCTTTTTCATTTTTCCCCTCGTTATCTTTCAACTAATTAGCCGCAAAGACACAAAGGCACTAAAAAAACTTTGAGCCTGAAGCATAGAGCTTGGAGAAAAAAGAATTTCCATGCTCCGTGCTCTTTGCTCAATGCTAATTCTTTGTGTTTTGGTGACTTTGTGGCATATCTCTCCTCGCTTAACATTTCTTATTTCGCAGAAGTCTTTATGTTAAGAACTAAAAATCGGCAGTTGAACCGTAAATGTTGTGCCAATACCAACCTTACTCTGCACTTCTATGTTTCCATGATGGGCATCGATAATCCGTTTGCAAATAACCAATCCTAACCCTGTCCCTTTAGTTTTAGTCGTGTAGAAAGGGTCAAAAATCTTTTCTAAGTCATCCTCCGGGATTCCGTATCCTGTATCCTCAAATGTTATGGAGATAAATTCCCTTTTTTTAATTTGCTCTCTATGAACCGCAATCCGCAATTTTCCTTTTCCTTCCATAGATTCTAAGGCATTTTTAATCAGGTTTATAAAAACCCGCTTTAATCTCTCGCTATCAACATTTACTTGCGGATAACCATCTTCCAACTTCTTTATTACCTCTATATTTGAAAGAATCTCAGGTGGCACCTCAGCTAAGGCTTCCTCGATAAGGCCATTTATATTCGCTGTCCTTAATTTGAGCACAGGGGGTTTTGAAAGATTCAACAGGTCATCCATATGGGCATTTACCCTATCAACAGCCCTATCTATTTGTGAAATTTGCTCCTCTATAGCTTTTTCTTTTGGCAAGGTCATCTTCAGCAGATAGAGTCCACCTTTGATGACAGTCAATGGATTTCTAATTTCATGTGCGGTTTCTGAGGCAATTTGAGTCATCATCGTTAATTTCTCAGCCTCCCTCAATCTTTTTTCCATTTCCTTTAAATTGGTAATATCCGCTACCAAAGAAAGGCTGCCGTTAAAAACACCATTGTTATCGAACAAAGGCGTCTGATTAATAAAAACATGGATTTTTTCTTTCATTTTCGATGTCAGAAGCATTTCAAAATCAGTTCTCTTGCCTGATTTGACTTTGGAATATTCATTCCGAAAGGTTTCAATATCCTTTTCATCGATTAAATTAAAGACAGGCTTACCCAATAACTCAAATTCTTGATAGCCTAAGATTTCAGCGAGTCTTTGATTGATAAAAACGATGTTATCGTTTAAGTCAAGGGCAAATAATCCTTGCCCCATGGAGTTCATTAACCCCTCATAGATATATTCTTTTTTCTCTTCTAAGAATTGACTTTTTTGTTTTGAGGACAGGGCATTCAGGATGGAATGGTAAAGAATCTCACCGGAAATCTCGTCTTTGGTGAGGAAATTAACTACGCCAAGTTTTAATGCCCCGATAAGAAGCCGCTCATCCTTCAAGCCGGTAAGAATAATGACCGGAACATCTGGAAATTCCTTGTTTTGTAAAAACTCTAAGGCATTTGTATCCGGTAGCCTATAGTCAAGCAATAAGCAGTCAAAATTCCCCTTTTTGAGTTTTTCTATTCCCTCTTTTCCTGTAGTTGCTACCTCAACCTCAAATCTCTCGGCGGTCTTGCTCAAAAATCGTTTCACAACAAGCACATCATTCGGATTGTCTTCGACCAGTAAAATTCTTTTAGCTTCTGACATAGTTGTACTCCTTATGAAATGGTAACTCTTTACCGATTACCGGTTACCTCTTCCTTCCCCGGCAGGCTAAAATAAAAGGTGCTTCCTTCACCAGGGGGGCTTTGGACCCAGACCTTTCCCCCATGGTCGGTTATAACCCGCTTGACAATAGCCAATCCTATCCCTGTTCCTCCCTCATACTCATTATTCTGATGCAGCCGTTTAAATATCCCAAATATCTCCTCAAAATATTTTTCCTCAATACCGATGCCATTATCCTTGACAAAAAAGACTGATTGAGTTCTTCCAGCTACTACTTGCTCCTCAATTCCTATTTCAATCTTAGGCGGCTTTTGAACATTATATTTAATAGCATTGGAGATAAGATTATAAAAAACCTGTTTTATTTTAACCTCATCACAATAGATAAATGGAAGCTCGTCATCTATTTCGACCTTTGCATTTTTTTCTTCGATTATTGGTTTTAATTGCTTTAAAATCTCCTTAACAAGTTTATTTGTATCTACGGAGGCATAAGGATTTTTTATCCGTGAAATTCTAGACAGGGCAAGTAAATCATCGATTAAGGATTTCATTCGGTTAGCCGAGGCGGATAGCCTCCTGAGATAATCCTTTCCCGTGTCGTCTAATTTATCCGCATAATCCTCTAAAATGAATTGACTGAAGGACTGTATCCCTCTTAAAGGCTCTTTCAAGTCATGTGAGGCAGAGTAGGTGAAGGCATCAAGCTCTTTATTAACGGCTTCAAGCTCCTGGATTCTGGCAGTAATCAATCTGCCTGTCCGATTAATCACCTGTCCAAGTTCAGCAATTAATTCAATTTTAGAATCTTCTATCGCTTGTTCACTTATATCTCCATGGCTAATTTTATTCAATACTTCAAAGTGTTGAGAAAGTGCTCGAGTCATCTCCATCGAAGTATTCTGAATTTCTCTCTGCAGATTTTTTAATTCCGTTATATCTCGAATATCTTCAAACATCCCGATTATCTTTCCTTCCTGATTACAAAAAGGCACAGCTTTAAATAAGCAATGGATTTTTTCTCCTGACAGCATCACATGTTCTATTTCACCTTCTATTATTTCCTCCCCTGCTAATATCCTTTTCAGTGGACATTGTTCAGTATGACAGAAATCCGTTTTAAATTGGTCATAACATTTTACCCCGCTAAGACTCTCATTATTTGAACCAATAAGCCGAGCAATCCTTTCATTGGCTTTTATAACATTAAAATCCGTATCAATTACCCTGATGGCAGAGGCTGTCAGATTAAATATTTGATCCAACTCTTTTTTCACCGTTACCTCATCAGCGAATATTTTCAGATTTGCTATGGTATGATTAATTACTTCTCCCAGCTTAACCAACAACTCATTTTTTGAAGTCAGAGGGGCATTAACATTCAAATCCCCTGAAGCAACCTTTCTCAGCACCTCGAAATGTTCTGACAATCCAATAGCCAATTCCAGGGATTCCTCTTCTATCTCTCTTTTGCTCTTTTCCAGCTTATCCAGGGTATCTCTCAAATTCTCGGTCATCTGGTTAAAAGAAGCAGCTAATTCCCCAATCTCATCGTGAGTTTTGACCTCAACGCGTTTTGTTAAATCACCATTACTAATGGCATGAGAGGTCTCGGCTATAGATATAATCGGCTTTATTATTCTTTTAGAAAACAAAAAGGCAAAAATAATCCCAATTATTATCAACCCTATGGTTATTGGCAGGCTAATCTTTAAGATATTATTCATCTTGAGATAAAGGTTTTTTAAGGAAATCCCAATAAGAATGACACCGATGGGGCCTTTCTCTTCCTGCTCCATCTCTTGTGTCATCTCAAGGGGTGTTGTTCCTTTTTCCCCAATTTCAACAACGGCACCAATAGTAATAATTCCTTGTGCCTCCTTTAAACAAGCAGGTTTTTGGGATAAAAAGGCTCTTTTAGTTAATTCGTCTTTATAGATTTTCCCTGTTTCTTCTGGTTTGCTATGAACCAACACCATACCCTCTCTATCCACTACGGCTACATAGACAATATCCCGGTCACACATCGTTGCCTCAATCAATGGGTTAAGTTCTTTAAAAAGGTTTTTGGTCAGGATTCCCTCTCTGGCGGTATAGCTCAGATTGCGGACAACCTCTATCCCTTTTTTCTCCAATTCATTATGCAGTAAATTTGAGGCACTGGTTAGAAAATACCAACTCAAGACAATCGCCACCGCCGCCATCAAAACACTGCTAAAAAATATTAATTTGGTCTTTATGCTTACTCTTTTCATTATTTTGGTTTCCTTTTCAGGGTTCGGGAATAAGTAAGTCCTCTTCTTCCCGAATCCCCGCTAAATACATACCTCCACTCTTTAACTGAGGCATTACTCTGTGGTGATAATTTTCTTAAAATTCCGGGAAAACCTTGACCATATTTTCTATAATTTTATCCGAGCGTTTTTTAAACAACTTTAAATTTGGGGGTATTTTTCCCCCGTAAGGTGATTCACTTCCTAAGTAACTATATGCCTCACGAAACATTTTTTTGATTTCTCTATCAACTGCAAAATTTTCTTTGTTTTTTAGTATAGTGGGAGAAAGTAAGAGGTAGTTTGCATAAGCCATCTTAAGCCAGGGTTTCAATTCTTGCGATGATTGACCTTCTTTTTGTTCAATCATTGAAATGAATATAATCTGGATATCATAGAAGATTAGTTTTTCGATGGCGGTGTAAAAATTATTACTTTTTGCCTTTAGGGTAGATTGAATTTCTGGTTGGAGGTCAACATCAAATTTTGCCTTGATGGTATCCATAACCGGTTGGACATAAGGGATAGCTCGTTCAACCTCTACATACCTTTTATTCTTGAAATTCTCTAAGATTGATTCATAGACCTTAACCGGAGCAATTTTTAATTCGGATTGATACACTTCTGCTCTCGAGCAGGAGACAGCAAATATACACGATAAGGTAAAGATTAGGACAGCGGAAAAAATATTTTTCATGATTGATAATTCCCCTTGTCTGCAAATCAGAGATATAGTTATGACTCAATACTCAATACAACCGCCAGCGCCCTGGAGATCTTTTGCATAGTTGCCTCAGAAAGTTTCCCTATTTGTCTGACAAGTCTTTCTTGTGCTACTGAACGCACCTGAAAAGTATCTGCTGCCGAAGGTTTATCCAGACCATTTTCTCCATCGGGTTTTATCTAAACCATCCACGGGGCTATAGCATAATGGTCTTTCCATTCGGTAATAGGAACGATTACCTTCAGTGGCAAAATTCCAATAGCATCATCATTGACAACAACCGATGGACGGATTTTCTTAATCTCGGCACCAACCGCAGGGTCCAAATTGATGAGCCAGATTTCACCTCTACGCATAAAACCTCTCACTATCCAGGGATGTAAAAGCGGTCAGTTCACCACTACTTGCATAATCTGGCAATAAAACTTTAGCTGCCGTGGCCATCTGCCGTTTTTTTGAGGTGCGGTCAATCGGATGCTTCACTTCTTGAATATCTTCATAAACCAAATGCAAGGCAGATTCAATGATTGTTAACCGTTCTATTGTCGGCAATTTCTTGATTTCTTCCAGAATTTCTATCTGTGCCATACATTCTCCCTAAAAATCAAATACCGTCTCTACGCTTACCCCATTATTTTTAAGTTCAGGACCCTTTTCTTTAGTCCGTTGATATGCGGCTCTAATTAAGAAATGTTCGACAGGGGAGATATTAACCCCGATACTTATGGATTTGCGGTCAGCTTTATCCGTTGTATCTTCTTCCCAGGGGTCAATAATTTCATATCTAATTACCGGGGCAAGGAAATGGACATATTTTTCTTGCAGTATTTTGTAACTGGTGGCAATGTAGGCCGATGATTGATGAATCTTTCCGTTATTTTTGGTGTCTATTCCTATCCTACCATACTCACAGGCCACATCCCATTTGTCTGAGCCGTATAATAAATGGTAAAAGGTGTAATCACAGCCGTATTTCTCCTCCTTGTCATATTTTGCCTTAAAGTGAGAACCGCCAAACTCAAGACCTTCCTTAGGAGAAAGGGCTAACCTGACACAGATAGGTTTATCACCGTTATTATCCAGATACTGACGGGCATCTGAATGGAAATGCTCATACATATAATTTGTCGTGATAGTTCCTATTCCCATCTTATCTTCAAGATTAAAGCTTTGATGTGAATCCCCGGGTCCATTGGTCGCAGAAATGTTATAAAGTAGGGTTACCTGTTTTGTAAGTTGTTTTTTGCCGGAAATGAATACCCCTGTGTCCCACCAACCAGAGGAACGCATTACATTTCGGTAGAGGTAAGGGGCCACGGTGAACATCCTGAATCGAGAAGGTGGATAATAGCTTTTATCCTGTGTTCCTATGGGCACAAAATCCCTGCCCATAGAAAGGTTAAACCACTCCTTTGGTGACCAGACACCGCGTAATTTACAAATCTTGACACTTTCAGCCCTGTAAAGCTCGAATTCTGCCTCTGCCTTTATGTCCGGGTTAAGCTGAGAGCTAATGTCGATATAGCCACTCATAGGGATAAAGACACTGTGTCCTGCAAGTTTGCTATCACCTTCATTGGCATACCTCCCAAATTCAGCCTTTCCATAGTTATAAAATTGATTGGTAATGAACACATGCATCTCTGGCAGAGCCGATTTGAATCCATATTCCAACCCTTCTTCTTGAGCGGTTACTGATGCTGAAGTTAGCAAACCCAAAATCAACCCCAGAAAACAAACTAAACCTTTTTTACACATTTTTTTCCTCCTTTACACACATTTCTTTAGCCACAAAGGCACAAAGAGAGAGCTTTGAACCTGGAGCATAGAGCCTGGAGAAAAAAGAATTTCCCTGCTCCGTGCTCTTTGCTCAATGCTAATTCTTTGTGTCTTAGTGATTTTGTGGCATATCTTACCTCATAGGCAAGATGCCTGTTTTACTATCTTTATTTCACCTCCGGTATTTTCGAGACCAATGACCAATAGATTTCAAACTGTTCAATGACCGTGACAAAATCCTCAAAATTCATTGGTTTAGTAATATATGAAACAGCACCAGTTTGATAACTTCTAACAATATCCTTATCCCTGTCTGATACAGTGAGCATAATAACAGGAATAACCTTATAGACAGGATGTGCCTTAATTCTTTCTAAGACCTGAAAGCCATTTAACTTGGGCATATTAATATCTAAAAGGATAAGTCCTGGTGTAGGTGGTTTGTTTTGTGCATAGATTCCCTCATGGAAAACAAAATCCAGGCCATCCTGGCCATTACGAACAATATAGAGTTCATTTATCAATTTTACCTTCTTAAATGCCCGCTGGATAATGAGGATATCGTCTTCATTATCCTCAACTAACAAAATATTGATTGGTTTAAGATTTTCCATATACTTTTCCCTCCCTTTGTTTTTATTAAGTTTTTTACCATTCAAAACTTTGAATGACTAATATTTCTTTATCCTTTGCCTTTTTCATAAAGCTTTTTGTAGCATAGTGGGTTATCAACACCCTAATTGGCTCTTCTTTATAATTCTTTTTTACTGCCTGGACTTTTTCCTCCAACTCATTAAATACATCTTGATCTTCTTTTTTTCGTCTATCCTCAAGTCTTAATTTTGCCTCTCCTATGACGACTACATTTTTACCATTCATTTTTGCCCTACCCAATATATTTATCTCTTTGCCAGCAATCTCAGTTCTGATAAACTTTTCCTTCATCTCAATTCCATAAGTTTCCTTCAATATTTTGGGTAACATCCTGTAGGCTTCATTTTCAAAGGCATAACTTACACTTCTGGATAATCCACCGACTTCTCCCCTTGTCTCTTTCAATCCTCTGGTAAGCGACTGTATCTCGATTTGAGTTTCTTTCTGAGCCTCAGCAAGTTTTTGCATAGTTTTATCAAGTCTGCTTATCTCTTTTTGGCTTTCTTTCTGAGCCTCGCCAAGTTCTTCTACTTTAATTTCAGTTCTTTTTTGAGCCTCGCCAAGTTCTTCTACCTTAATTTCAGTTCTTTTCTGTGCCTGGGTGAGATCCTTTATTTCCCAGGCAATCTCTTTCACTATTCCCTTGAGTTCATTGAAATCACTCGTTTTTACAAGCTCATTATAGGAGGTTGCGATTACATCTGCAAGTACTATTGCTTGCCTCACTTCAAATACATCTTCCAATCTTTTTCTTATCTCTACTGTTGAAACCATATCTATTCTCCTTTTCTATAATCAATCCTTTCTTATCATACCACAACTGAGGTAAAAAAGCAAGTATTTTTTTAGTAAGGGAATAGGCAATAGGGAATAGTCAATAGGAAGTTACTACTTTCTCCCTATTCCCACTCAATCGTTCCCGGCGGTTTAGAGGTGATGTCATAGACAACCCGGTTTATGCCTTTAATCTCATTAACGATACGGTTAGAGATTTTACTTAACAGTGAGTGCGGTAATTGAGCCCAATCAGCGGTCATGGCATCAGAAGAGGTAACGGCACGGATGGCAATGACATTCTCATAGGTTCGCTCATCGCCCATTACCCCCACAGTTTTAACCGGTAAAAACACCCCAAAACACTGCCAGAGCGACCGATATAATCCAGCCTTCTTTATTTCTTCATCGATTATCCAATCTGCCTCACGAAGGATGTCTAACCTTTTGGGACTTGCCGCACCAATTATCCGAATAGCTAATCCTGGCCCTGGGAAAGGGTGTTGCCAGATAATTTCATCCGGCAGACCTAACTCTTTGGCTAAAATTCGCACCTCATCCTTAAATAACTCCCTGAATGGCTCGATTAATTTCAATTTCATCTTCGCCGGCAGACCACCTACATTGTGATGTGTCTTAATTACCGCCGAAGGACCTTTGGTAGATATGCTTTCAATTACATCCGGATAAAGGGTGCCCTGTGCCAGAAAATCCACCTTACCGATTTTTTTCGCCTCATCCTCAAATACCTTGATAAATTCATGACCAATGATTTTGCGTTTCAACTCAGGGCTGGAGACATTTTTAAGTTTTGTAAGGAATCTTTCCTGAGCATCACAATAATCCAAATTGATATGATAATAATCCCTAAAGGTTTTAATGACGCGTTCCGGCTCATTTTTCCTTAACAGACCGTTATTGACAAATATGCAGGTAAGTTGGTCGCCAATAGCCTTATGGATAAGAACGGCGACGGTAGATGAGTCCACACCACCACTCAAGGCACAAATAACCTTCTTTTTGCCTACCTCAGTCCTGATTTTCTTTATCGAGTGGTCAATGAAGGATTCCATCGTCCAGGTAGGTTTCAGATTACATATTTTAAACAGAAAATTTTTAATTATTTGCGTGCCGCCTGTGGTATGAATTACCTCTGGGTGGAATTGAACCCCATAGATATTTTTTTGATGATTTCCAATGGCACAGGCAGGCGAGTTGGTGGTTTTACCAATAATCTCAAATCCATCAGGCAGACGTTCTACTTTATCGCCATGGCTCATCCAGACTTGAGTTTCTGCAGAAATTCCTGCCAAAAGTGAAGCTTGCTTTGTTGAAGCTTGCCTCATTGTGCTTGAATCGATGATTTGCAGTTTTGCCTTACCATACTCTCTTTGCGCTGCCTTCTTAACCTCGCCACCTAAGGCTTGAGCTAACCACTGCATACCATAACAAATACCTAATACCGGGATACCCAATTGCAGGATTTTCGGATCCCCATGCGGTGCATTCTGGTCATAAACACTTGCTGGACCTCCAGAAAGGATTATGCCTTTTGCCTCCTTTAATTCCTCAAGTGTTGGGTTATAAGGTAATATCCGGCAATAGACCTGTTGTTCGCGTATCCTCCGGGCAATAAGTTGTGTATATTGTGAGCCAAAATCTAATATCGCTATCATAAACTAATTATACCTATCCTTATTCGTATTGTCAAGAAGATTTATTTGTGAGTGGTAACTGATGGATTACGGAATTTCAATCTTTCCCCGTCGCCTTAAAGTATCCTCTGCATTGATAGGTTCAATTTCTTTGGGTGTTCTATCATAAACTGAGACGACATTCAATCCTTTAAAATAACCCTTTATCATAGAGATTTCTTCTTTAGACAGCGGTTTGATTGGACAGGGACGCAAAGGGGTATTTATCTGCACCTCATCTGGGTTGAGTTCAAAAGCCAACTCGGCTAATTCAGAGACATTATCTTTATTTTGGGCAATAAACATAATCTGTAGCCCAAATATTCCACCATATTCTTTTTTGAATTGTTTTATGCCCTGGCGGATTTGTGCAAATTTAATCCCTGGGGCGGGTTTATTGAGCAATTCAAATGACTCCTCGGATGAGGCATCTAATTTGACTGATACAAAATCGGCTAAAGAAAGTTCTGCCCTTACTTTGTCATTTGTTATTAAGGATGCGTTAGTTAAAACCGCTACTGGCTCTTTTCGGATTGCCTTTATTGCCGTTATTGTCTCACCTAAGTTTTCTGCCAGTGTAGGTTCACCACGCCCTGAAAGTGTTAGATAATTAATAGGTTGAGGCAATGATACCATCTCTAACTCTTTGATTATTTTGTGGGTGGGAACATACACCTTTCTTGACGAAGCAAATCTCTTTCCTTTACCAAGCTGACAGTAAATACAGTCAAAGGTGCATATCCTATGCCTCTGTGAAAGCAAATCGATACCCAGTGAACTTCCTAATCTCCATGAAGACACGGGTCCATAAATGTATTCCATAGCACACCCCCTTGAATGGTAATCGGTTATCGGTAATCAGGTAATCGGTAACAACCGATTACCTGATTACCGATAACCATTTACCATTCCTACCTTTTCCTTGCTATCTCCATTTGTTTCCTGGCAGTTTCTCGTGTCTCTTTATCCATCCGGTCGATAAAAACTATTCCATTGAGGTGGTCAATCTCGTGTTGCAGAACTCGTGCGGGAAAACCGGCGGCTTCTATTTCTATCGATTCACCCATTAAATTCAAACCCTTAATCCTTACCTGTTGTGCCCTTTTTACCATCCCTATAACCTGGGGGAAACTCAAACATCCCTCTTCGGCTACATTTTCTCCTTCCTGAGATATAATTTCAGGATTGAGCAGGACCATAGGATTACGGGGTTTTTTATCCCGGTCATTGGCATTGGCAGAATCAGGGTCAGCCACAATAATCCGTTGTAACACACCAACCTGGTTAGCCGCTAAGCCAACACCTTTTGCCGCATACATTGTCTCCAGCATATTTGTAATCAAATCTACGGTCTTCTTCCTTATCTTATTTACTTCTTTAGCCTTTTTGTAAAGGATAGGGTCAGGATATTTTTTTATAGGTAAAATGGGCATATCAAAAACCTACCATATAAAGGATTAAACCACAACTCAAACCAATTACCAGGTTGATTATTTTTATTAACAGGGCATGTTTTACGGAATAAGACAGAAATGGGAGCATCCCATGTCCATCCTGGATGATAGAACTTGTCAACAGAACTGAGAAAGGGATAATTCCATTAGCAAACATCGTCACAAAGATAAGATGTGGACCTGATTCAGGTATTAAGCCGATTAGAGCGGCAATAATCAATACCCAAAACATATTTTCTTTAACATACGCTTCTAAATTCCAGAAATTCTGCCCTATATCTATAGCTAAAAATGAAAAGAATGTCCATAAAAATACTCGCCCGAGATGTCTTTTGGCAAGGTGATTCCAAATATGCTCTTCTAAATAATGGTCCGGAACAGTGATAATGATAAATATGGCCAATAAAAGCAAGGAGATAAGCGTATTTCTTTCCCAGGTTTCTTCTATAGAAATGATTCTGGCGACTACGAAAACGATGAAGATTAAAGACAGAGCCAACAAAAGAAATCTTGAAAGGGTAATCTTGCGCAAATTGTCCAATACACCTTGGACATCAAGGATTTTACAGACATCTTTTTTGAAATGCACCTCAGATAATTCGCATGCAGGGCATGGTTTAATCTTCAAAACAGGGAGTATTTTATCAATTACCCAGGCAGAGACAATTCCTAAAATAAAGAGGATGGCAAAAAGCATCAGGGCTTGTTTGGGAAACAGGGTGAGCATAACAAAAGCCTCATCACCTGAGGCGGCAATCATACCTCCTGTCAGAGCCCCAAAGCTTAATAGCCCATGGACATAAAAAGAGACATTCATAAATGACCCTAAACAACCCGGTATAACAGCCAAACCTGATGCCCCTACATACTGTCTCCAACAACCACCTTTTATGACCTTACTCATTTTGCCCTGGGTTAATACCTCAATATAATCCACCAGCATCATCATAACAAACACAAAAACGGTTATTATTAACCCATGTTTAAGATTATAAACAATTATCTCCATTTCTTTGTAAATAAGGTAATCGGTAAAAGTTAATCGGTTATCGGTAACTACTTACCTGATAACCGATTACCTTTTATCGATTACCTTTTACCTATTTCCTTTCTCTTACAGGATTTCATCCAATTTTTTCATAATGGTTTTCTTTGGCACAACCCCAATCATCTCATCAATCATCTTTCCATCCTTAAATAATTTTAGATTAGGAATACTGGTAACATTATATTCTCCAGCCTTTGCCTGATTTTCATCCACATTCACCTTGCCAATTTTCACCCTTCCTTCATATTCTTTAGTCAGTTCATCTAAGGTTGGGGCAAGCATTTTACATGGTCCACACCATGGCGCCCAGAAATCAACCAGTACAGGTATAGAGGACTTTATGACTTCCTTCTCGAAGTTAGAATCGGTTAGCTCCATAGCCATTTTTTGTTACACCTCCCTTTTTTAGATTCGGGGTTCAGGAAGAATAAGACTTATATGACCGATATGACTTATTCCTAAACCCCAAACCAATTTATCCCTGATTAATTATGCAGGTATTGAGATAGCCTCATTTGGGCATTCTTCGACACAAGTGCCACAGTCTGTGCATTCGTCTTCATTTACCACAGCCACATCGTCAATCATACTTATGGCATTAGTCGGGCAGACATCAATACACATTTCACAGGCCACACAATTTTCTTTGTCAACTACAGCCGCCATTTTTTCTTTCCTCCTTTTTTCTTGATAAAATATTGTCAGAGGGTTCAAGGGGTTAAGGATAATCTCCCTCGACTTTTTGAACCCTTTCTGATTCATAAACGGTTAATTTTCATTTACCACCTTGTTCATTTCTGCTGCAAAATCTTCCGGGCCACGATAACCTATTATTTGATGAAGTATTTGCCCGGCAGAATCCATGAAGATAATAGTTGGTAATCCCCTTATCCCATATTTCTGAGGAGTAACACGGTCGGTATCACAGTCAACCTTAACCGGAATAAATTTCTTGGAAAGGGTTATTACTTGTGTATCTTTGTAGGTAATTTCATCTAACTTCTTACACCAACCACACCAGCTTGCCTCAAAATCTACCATCAAAGGTTTTCCCTCTTCTTTACCTGCCTTTAATCCTTTCTCAAAAGAGGTATACCACTTAATCTCTTTTGTCTCGATTTCCATAGGTTTTTGTTGAAGATAATGGATTTGTGCTTGCTTAGATTGTTCTTCAATCCCCTCTTTTTTCTTGCTTCCTATTGGCGGTGTAATCTTTGCAGGTGGTAATCCTGGACTTCCTTTGACATTACCTTCCTGGATTATTTCCTGTTGAACGGCACTGTCAATTTCAGGTTTAAAACCTGGTACAGGTTTTAAACCTGGTAGTGGTTTGAGCTCCTCTTTTGGTGCAATTCCTTGATTACAGCCAACCCCCAAAAATATTATTAAACAAAGGCATAACCATCTTACTAAATACATATTTTTTCCCTTCTGAAATTATTCTATCATTCTTTTTAAATTTTTGCAACAATTTTTTTAAAATATTTACCACGGAGGCACGGAGACCCAGAGAAGAAGGTAATCAGTTATCGGTAAAGAGTTACCTGATTACCGATTACCAACTACCGATTACCTTTTTCTCCGTGTTTCCGTGGTGAATTAAGTCTAACCCCTGAATTTCAAATAATGCTATTGTCCCATGGACATAGATTAACCTTAAGTAATTCTGCCTGAATAAATTATATAATTCCTTTTCTCCATTGTTTTTCCAATGGAAGTAGTCAAAGTATTGATTTAGCCACCTTGTGCCTGTTTCATTGTCCAGCACATGGGTTACCCCGGACTGTTTTAAATTCCACAGCAACCCTTCAATTCCTTTAGATTTACGGATTAATTTGAGGATGATGTTGGTATCAAATTGGCTGGCGACTAATTTATCCCTTAGGCAGTAGTAACTTCGCACCTCACCAATGAATAAAACCTTGCTTTGTGCTGGCAGATGACGATTGCTCCAGGAAATAACATCGTAGTAGTCCTTGATGATGGATTTTTCAAGCAGGAATTTTTCGGTATTTGCCTTTTTCAGACACATAAAATACGCGTTTTTGTGGATAACCTTGAAGACATATCCCCAATTCAGGCAGAGACTGATTAATAAAATAACCAGGAGGCAGGGATAAAGGCGTTTGCCTTTAAAGCGTTCAAGCGTATAACCAACGACAACACATAACAAAACAAAGCAAGGTAAGGCAAATCTATCCACGGCACAGACATAAGACCAGAAGAGGAAGAAAACCCCGCAGAAGGCAAGTAAATATTTGATGCCAAAATCTAATTTTCTCCATTGCAGAAGGAAAGGTAGCAGGCTTAAAAATATTGGGCCAACGGTAAGTTTTATGCCCGACTCCATCCCTCCTCCCTGTTTAAAACTTATCTCCCAGAGGAAGATAAATGGTTTCAGGAAGAGGTGATGTCCCTGACTATAGCGGGTCATTTCGTATAAATATTGGGTGTAAAGAAATTGACTCCAGTTTTTCCCACCCAAAATTGGATAAAACAATGGGAAAACAGGGTTACCTGTCCAGATGAGGTTTTTTATCAACCAGGGGAGATTGGGTAGGAGGACTAAGATGGCAAAGCTCGCGGTGGTTTTGAGCCCTTTCAAGATACCTTGTTGACGCCATGTTAGCCAGAGAATACTTAAGGATAAGATAACAAAGCAAAAGCCACCAAAGTATTTTGTACCAATGGCCAATCCGCAGGTCAGCCCACAAACCAATAACCAACCGTGATTTTTCTCGTGATACCAGTTGATAAAGGCATAGACCGCCAGAATTTCATAAAAGGTAAGGGCAAAATCGTTAAAGGCAGCCGTAGCCACAAACACGGCTAAAGGCATACTACAAAAAGCTAAAACAGACCAATAAGCTGTCCTTTGGCCAAAATATCTTCTGGCTAAGGCGTAAATCCCCAGGGCAGACAAAAGCCCAAATAGAAAATGTATAGACTTAGCTAATAAGTCCCCTTTTAATAAAAGTCCCAGGGTAAAGAGCATCTCGGTATTAAAGGTATAATTTGAAAAGCAGTTGTTGGGCAGATAAATAATTTTGTGGTGTTTGATGTAGGTTTGCGGCACGGCTAAATGATAAACCAGGGCATCAAAGGTAATGGTAGGAACCAGGAGTAAGATTATGGCTAAAAAAAGGGTGAAAGACAAGGGAATAAATATCCACATTGGAATTCGTTTGTTTTTCGCACACCACAGCCGGCGTAAAAAATACCATAACTCCGGGTAAAAAATAATTAATACAACCCCAAATAGGACATAGAAAATCCAATCATAAAGAAGACCGAGCAACCCTAATTCTAAAACGAGCAAAGAAAGGCTGCTCAGTCCCAATCCGAGGCAGAAGACAATTTCCTCCATGAAACTATTTGGGCTAACCCTAAGAATTTTGAGTATTCTAAAACCAGGGCAGAAAGAGGTTATCAGCAGAAGGGACAATAAACTAATCTCTAAAATTCTTAACTCAGCCAAGGTTTTTCCCCTTTCTAAAAATAGGAGTTCTGGGTTCAGGAAGGGAAGGAAAAGATTGACTTTCCAACCCCGAATCCCGAAATCCGGACCCCGAACCCCCAATCCCGATTACCAAAATTCATTCCGAACAGTATTGTCCCTGACCCATTTCTTCCTCTATAAATATTCAGCTGCACTGCGCAAGGCATGGCAATTGATATTTATGGCTACCGGCAAGCCGGCAATATGGGTTGGATAGGTGAGGATATTTACCCCTAAGACGGTTGTTTTGCCACCTAATCCTGCTGGCCCAATATTAAGGTTGTTAAGTTCAGCCAATAATTCTTGCTCTAATCTGGCAATATGTTCCTGCGGGGAGGGTTTATCAATAGGTAAAATCAAAGCCTCTTTGGCTAATTGAGCGGCTTTATCCATAGTCCCGCCAAGTCCAATTCCTAAGATAAACGGTGGGCAGGCATCTGGCCCTGCCTCCTTTACTGCCTCGATGATAACCTCTTTTATTTCGGAAACAGTAACGGTTGGTCTCATCATCTTAAGACAGCTTTTATTCTCACAGCCAAATCCTTTGGGCATAACCGTAATCTTTAATTTATTTCCAGGAACTATGTTATAGTGGATAATCCCCGGGGTGTTGTCCTTAGTGTTTTCTCGTAAGATTGGGTCGCTGACCACGGATTTCCGACAAAATCCCTCTTCATAACCCAGCCTGATTCCTTGATTGATCGCCTCGGTTAAATCATCCCCAACTACCATTACCTCCTGTCCCATTTCCACAAAGACAATGGCTATTCCCGTATCCTGGCAAATAGGCAGTTTTTTTTCCTTAGCAATTTGGGCATTTTCGAGCAATATCTGGAGTATCTGCTTAGCTCGCGGATGACTTTCATTATGCAGGCTTTTCTCAAGGGTTAAAACCACATCCTCCCTCAGCTCCAAATTAGCCTTGATGCATAATTCTTTGACTGTTTTTGTAATAGTGTTTGTATGTATCTCTCGCAAAATTACACCTCTATATATTTTCTAACCATTCTTGTTCGCTAATGCCAGATTGCAAAATTATACTTTTTAAGGTTCCGGGGGCAAAATTTCTCTGATTACCAATTACGGTTACTCTCCTCTTTTTACCCTGGACATAACCTACAAACTGTTGATGGCTTCCTTTTTGACGGGTTAGGATAAAATTATTCTTTTTCAGAATTCTTTCTACCTCTTCACTTGATAGTGAAAGTAGTCTTTTATCTGGCATAAACTATCTCCTCAAACTTGATATTATTTGGTAAGGCAATATTAGATAGTTTTTTAATCATAAGTTTAGTTTCTGCATCAAAGAATTTTATCCAGGTTTCCTCTGGTGCCGGGCGAGGGATAAACTCTTGCTCATCCCCTGCCTCAATTACATCCTCAAGGTATAATTCTACTGCCTCTTGTAAGTTTTTTTTTGCCTTACCAATAGTTTCTCCTTGTGAGGCAACATTAAGTTCAAGACAAATAGCTGAATAAAGATTATCTTCCTTTTCAATCAAACTATGTAAATGTAATCTACGCATATTTTAATACCCTCCTTCAATTAATCCAACCTGAAATCTCCATATTTAGCAATATGTTCTATCAGCCCACCATCCTGTAAGATATTGGTCATTACCTTTGGTAACATGGGAAAGGTTAATTTTGTATTTTTGGTCAGGTTGGTCAAACAACCTTTTTCTAAATCTACCTCTATTTCATCCCCCTGGTCTATATCCTTAGTCTCGCATTCAATCATAGGTAATCCGACATTGATGGCATTGCGGAAGAAGATCCGGGCAAAAGACGAGGCAATCACCCCACTGAGTCCGGCTATTTTAATAATCGTTGGTGCATGTTCGCGGCTTGAGCCCAGGCCAAAATTCTTTCCGGCAACAATAAAATCACCCGGCTTTATTTTGGAGTAAAAATCAGGGTCTGCATCCTCCATGACATGTTTAGCCAATTCTTGCAGGTTAGACCGTAAATGAAAATATCTACCCGGTGCAATCAAATCTGTAGAGATGTCATCACCAAATTTAAATACCCTACCTTTAAGTTTCATCTTTTCCTCCTTTCCTAATCCGGACAAGCCGGAACCCAAAACTCCAATTTTCTTCTCTCTTTTGATTATTATACCAAACAATTAAAGTAAATGCAACAAAAAATTGATTAAAATCGTAATGTCTCAGTCAGTTAACAGTAGGAAGATTAACCACAGAGGTCACAGCGCAGCAGAGCCGCAACCAAATCCCAACCTAACGGTTGGAAAAGTCCTGTGGTAATATGTCAAGAAAAAAAAGAGCTGATATTTAACTTTTTTGTCCCTGTAATTGGGGACAAAAATGGCATTGAAGGTTAAATGATGT
>SBAY01000344.1 GCA_005239945.1 Nitrospira sp. | reverse complement strand
TGGTAGAGGAAACAACATATTTCAATTTTATTTCAACCTTATTTCAACTTTATTTCTATCAATAAATTTAGGTCAATTCACTCGGGACAGAACACTAGTAACAGGTAACCGCAATTACTGAGCGGTTATGTGAGAAAAGAAAAAATAATTGACATAAATCCAATTTTATGTTATTGTTAGTCCTGGGGCTTGAAAAAGAAATCAGCATTTATCCCCTAAAGAAGGAGTTGAAGATTGGAATTAAAGGATAATTATGGTCGCCTAATCGATTATCTGCGAGTTTCTATTATTGATTGGTGTAATTTACACTGTGTTTATTGCCAACCGGAGATAATAAAAAGAACCCATTATGAGATTTTGAGTTATGAAGAGATAATAAGGATTGTCCGCCTGGCTATACAATTAGGGATTAAAAAAATAAGGATTACAGGTGGAGAACCGCTAATGCGAAGAAATATAATCTTTTTTATAACTGAGCTTTCTAAAATCGATGGCATTGAGGATTTGACAATAACAACCAATGGAATCCTTTTGGCTAAATATGCCTACTCCTTGAAACAGGCAGGGATACAAAGATTAAATATAAGTTTAGACTCTTTGCAGGCAAAAAGATATGAGGAAATAACCCGGGGAGGGGTATTGAATCAGGTTATCCTGGGTATTGAGGAGACTTTTAAGGCTGATTTTAACCCTATCAAGCTAAATATAGTTCCGATGAAGGGGATTAACGATGATGAACTGGAAGATTTTGTTAGACTAACGATTGAGCGACCGCTTCAGGTTAGGTTTATTGAACTTATGCCTATGAATCATAATCTCTCCTGGGAAAAGAGGTATCTCCCTGTTTCGCAGATTAAAAAACGATTGAAAAGGCACTTTGTCTTAAAACCGGTTAGTGATGTTAAAGTTTGCAACGCTTCAGGAATCAGCGTTTCGAGAAGTGGTCCGGCTGAATATTACCAAATCGATGGTGCGAAAGGGTTAGTGGGATTTATCAACCCTATCAGTGAACATTTTTGTAACCGCTGTAATCGGTTACGGCTTACGCCTGATGGTAAAATCAAGCCTTGTTTAGAAAATGAGGTAGAAGTGGATATAAAAACCCCTCTACGAGATGGTCAATCTGATGAGGAAATAAAAAAACTCCTGTTATTGGCTGTCAAACTTAAACCACAAAGACATCAGTTTGCTTCAAAAAGGGTTAGATTGCGTCAGATGTCGGCTATTGGGGGGTAGATAAGTAGGAAGACTAAAGACTAAAGACTAAAGACTAAAGACTATGAAGGGAAGTCATTCCTACCTTCAGTCTTTAGTCGTCAGTCTTTAGTCTTCAGTCTTTAGTCTTTTTACAGGGGGTGATGGAAATCAAGAATGTACAAATAGCCAATATATTCAATCGTATGGCGGATATATTGGAGTTTAAAGGAGAGAATTCGTTTAAGATTAATGCCTATCGGAAGGCGGCGCGGGTAATTCAGGACCTGACCGAGGATATCGAAACCCTGGCTAAAGAAGGGAGATTGCGTGATATTCCTGGGGTAGGGGAAGGGATTGCCAAAAAGATTGATGAGTACATTAAAACGGGCAGGATAACAAGGTATGAAGAGATTAAAACCGAGTTCCCTGAGAGTTTAATAGATTTATCCGATATTGTGGGCTTAGGTCCAAAAACGCTCAGGCTGATTTATAGAGAATTAGGGATAAAAAACCTCCTGGAGTTACAACGGGCAATAGAAAATGGCTCCTTAGCTAACTTACCGCAAATGGGTGAGAAAAAGGTAGAAAATATTAAACAGGGTCTCAAATTATTCCAGGCAAGCAGGGAAAGAATCTTACTTGGGTTTGCCCTGCCTGAAGTTTTGGGATTAATCTCGGAATTACAGAAACTTCCGGAAATAACTAATATTTCGCCAGCCGGCAGTTTGCGTCGGCTAAAAGAGACGGTTGGTGATATCGATATTTTAGTGGCCGGTAAAGATGGCCGGAAAATCATTGAGCATTTTGTTCATTTACCGTCAGTTCGAGAGATTTTAGCCGCCGGAGAAACGAAAGCGTCAATAATTACCGCGGATGGTATGCAAGTTGACCTACGGGTCGTCGAAGAAAATTCCTTTGGTGCGGCACTTCAATACTTTACTGGTTCAAAGGCACATAATATTAAACTGCGGGAGATGGCTAAAAAAAAGGGATTGAAACTCAATGAGTATGGGGTCTTTATGGGAGAGGAAAAGATTGCCGGGAAAAATGAAGAAGAGGTGTATGAGGCACTGAATTTGCCCTGGATTCCTCCTGAAATCCGTGAGGATTCAGGCGAGATAGAGGCGGCAAGCAACCATAATCTCCCCCAATTAGTTCAACCTGATGATATCCTTGGGGATTTACATCTCCATACAAATTGGTCTGACGGTTCTTGTTCTATTGAAGAAATGGCACACCACGCTAAAACTTTGGGCTATAGATACATTGCTATCTGCGACCATTCACAATCAGTCAAATATGCCGGAGGACTTACGGAAGATAAATTGTTACGCCAGATTGAGGAGATTGCCAGACTGAATGAAAAACTTTCCGGAACAGGTTTTAAACCTGGAATTAGGATTTTAGCCGGAAGTGAGGTTGACATAAAAAACGATGGGAGTCTGGATTACCCTGATTGGCTCTTAGAAAAACTCGATATTGTTATTGGGGCGATTCATACTGGATTTAAGCATAATGTTACCGAAAGGATTTGTCGGGCAATGGAGCATCCCTTAGTGAAGATAATCGCCCATCCCACAGGCCGGTTGATTTCAAGCCGTGAAGGATATGTCATCGACCTTGAGAAGATTTTAGAGAAGGCAAGCCAAACCAAGACTGCCCTGGAGATAAATTCCTATTATGAGCGGTTGGATTTGAATGATCTAAATTGTAAGCTGGCAAGTGAATTGGGCGTTAAATTCGTCATTAACACGGATGCCCATCACCCGCAACATCTATGGATGATGAAATTGGGCGTTGGGGTAGCCAGAAGGGCCTGGTTAAATAAAGATTCAATTATCAATACACAGCCTTTACCTGAACGGTTACCCAAATTCACAATCAATAAATGAGGGATTATAGATGATTAGGTGTCTATGGATTTTTCTTTGTCTGATATTAATTGTGATCTGGCTGAGGCAGAGAATCAGGACATTCATCTCTCAGTCAAACATAAATCCTCACCCGGCGATAACCCCATCAGCCCTTCAATAACTGCCGGCCATTGGTAAGAGTGTCCAATAAACAGCCCTTCCTGCCAGGCTTTCACTCACATTTTTCATTAACAGGAGATTCGCTGAGCCGAAAAGGATAAATCGATATTTGTCATGGAAAGAATCTACGATTATCTTTACTGCATTCAGAAGATTTGGGGACTTTTGAACCTCATCTATGACCATACATTCAGTCCCTACCCAGAGTGATGCAAGTTCACGCCTTGCCTGGGTAAGAATATCAAAATCGTCGAGAGTGATATATCGCCAGTTACAAAATGGTTCTTCTTGTTTCAGAAGGGTACTTTTACCTACCTGACGGGCACCGGTAAGAACAATAATAGGATGTTCTTTTATCGCCTCCCTTAATAATGGAGCAATCCAGCGTGGCCTGTATTTTAATTCATGCCCTGAATGATTATTATTCATACCTTGAATTATATACAATTGTTTGGCAGATGTCAAGGGATTTTTTATACCTAAACAAGTCAGGAAGGGTTCAGGAGGTTCAGGGTTCAAGGTTCAAGGGTTCGAGGGGGAGAAGAATTTTTCTTTCTTGAATGGGTATGTGTAAAATTTGTGGGTGAAATTTTATTGGTGGAAATTTTTATTTTAATTGACAACTAACTTTTGCACGAAATTAGTTATATTAAGAAAAAGTGCCCATAATACAAGGGTTTTTAGGGAGTGTCGGAAGACTCTCACAAAAAATCACAATCTAAACTCCCCAATATTTACTGGTATCTACATTTTCGTGCAAAAGTTAGTTGAAAAGAAAAATTTGATTCATAGTGATTTTGATTGCATTGAAGAAAGTAAATAAAAATCGTATCGGGTGCGTGTAAAATTTATGGGTAAGTTATGCTACCCTGAACTTTCCGTTCACAAAACATTGAAATTAGAAATTAGAAATTGGGAGAATAT
>SBAY01000331.1 GCA_005239945.1 Nitrospira sp. | reverse complement strand
TTCTCATTACCCATTTTACAATTTACAGTTATTTATAATGAAAAACTTGCAGTTGGCTGAACAGTTACCTTTAGCTTTTTGGACACTTTACCCACAAATCTTACACGCACCCATAGAATTTTTTTTAGTTGACAAAATTATCCTTTTATGTTATTCTTTTTGTAAGAGGTAAAATTAATGGCTAATCCTGCAGTTATGCACAAACAAGAAGAAATTATCCCACCTTATTATGACCGCTATCTGGATGAGCGAGAAAAACGATTTGTAACTGAAATAGGAAATATGCGCTCTGATATAAGATTAAATACTCAACGATTAGATAACAGAATTGATGATTTAAAAGAATATGTAATATTGCGGTTTGATGAGACAAATAAACGCATTGATGAGACAAATAAGCGGATAGATGAGTTAGATAAGAGTTTAAATGCGAGAATTGATGAAACAAATAAACGCATTGATGACTTAAGAGATAGTCTAACTAAGAAAAATTGACCACCACTTTTACGGGACAATTGTTTTGTTTGCTCCACTAATATTATCAGTAATAGCAGGGTTAATTACTCTTTTGTTTAGAGAAAGTTAAGAAACGATAAAAAACATTCCTATATCAACTACAAGAATAACCGTAAGCGTTCAGCCATCAGTTTTGGATGAGACCAATGAGTATATTCTTCTTCATCTGACCGCTGAGCGCTGATAGATGAACGCTTACAAAGAGTGAAGTTAATGTCCAATAAGGATTATATTCAAAAATTAAAAAGGTATGTATTAGAGATATTAAAGGATGAAGAGGTTAAGATAATACTTTTTGGCTCAAGGGCAAAAAAGGATAACAATGCTGTCGGCTCAGATGTAGATATTGGAATTATTCCTCAACAAGGATTCGATAAAACTAAATTAGTGTTTTTACGAGATAAAATTGAGGAGATGAATATTCCATACAAAATAGATATTGTAGATTTTTCGTATGTTTCAGAGGATTTTAAAAAAGAGGCATTAAAGGAAGTAGAGGTTTGGAAAGATTAAAACTCAAATTTATGGATGCTATAAAAGCTGTTGATACACTGAAGGAAATATTAGAAGAGCCTTTTTCTATTATTGTTCGGGATGCAACCATTCAAAGATTTGAATACACATTTGAAGCAGTATGGAAATTTTTAAAGGAATATCTAAAAAAGAAGGAAGGAATAATATGTAACTCTCCAAAATCATGTTTTAGAGAGGCTTTTGCTATAGGATTATTGACAGAAGAAGAAACTGTAGAATTTCTTGAGATGACAGATGATAGAAATATGACTTCACATACCTATATGGAAGAAGTATCAGAAATACTTTATGGAAAAATAAAGAGATATTATGGATTGCTCGAAAAATTTATGGTAAGCATTCAACAATTAGCTTTCAGCAGTCAGCAAGAACCATAAAAATAAGGTAAAAACATTCAGATTTTTTAGTTTTTGGATGAAATGAGTGAGCATATCTTTCTCTATCTGACCGCTGAAAGATAAACGCTTACCTTGCTTTTACTGAAGATTCTTAATTGCGGCCACTGCTCTAAGAAAAGGGTCTTAAAAATACATTCCTTTTGCCTATACCTGAACAGTTACAAATAACCTTAGTTTTATACTAAGATATGTCATATATAGAAAAGGGCAGAATTATGAATAATAAAGCCTTTAATAAAACCTTATTTAGAGTTTGTGCAATCCTACTTTTTATCCTTCTTAATAAAGAAATTAATGCTCAACCATCAACATTAATTACTGAGGTGTACTATGATACTGTTGGTACAGATACTGATGAAGAGTTTATTGAAATATACAACCCAAATTCGTTCCCTGTTAACATCTCAAACTATAAAGTAGGGGATCACCAGGAGAAAGGTACTGGGACAAGCGAAGGTATGTATAAATTCCTTCCAGGAACAGTAATCCCACCTTACGGTACTATAACCATTGCCTTGAAGGCAACAGGATTTAAGGCATTATTTGGCAAAAACCCTGATTTTGAAACTACTAGTGATACAAATCCAGATGTTCCCAATATGATAAAATATGGTTCATGGTCAACAGGTAGCATATTTCTGAATAATGCTGGGGATGAAATTTTATTGTTAACCGAATTAGACTTTCCAATAGATGTGGTAACTTACGAAGCAGGTTCTTATACTGGAGTAACTTCACATCCAGGGGTAGCAGTTGGTCATTCTATTGAGCGTGGGACACCAACTCAGGATACAGATAATTGTGAAGTTGATTTCGTTGACCGCTATCCTCCTACCCCTACAACCTTAAGAAATATCATAGTCTCGCCTACATCTGGCACAGTAGGTAGTTTTGTAACCATAACTGGTCAGGGCTTTTTTGCTACCGAAGGGATAGTTATTGACTTCGGCACGACAATTACCGTTGCTACGACTACAACTGATGCCTCTGGCTCTTTTTCTACCATATTCACGGCTACTCCTCAACCTGATTGGGGGACTATAACGGTAAGTGCCACAGGACTAACCTCAGAGGCTAAAGTTACTACGGAGTTTAACCTCATCTCCCTGCCATTACTTAAATTTGACAAGCAGGTAACTTTTTCTGGAAGTGCAACCCCCGGGGCAACTTTAACCTATACACTTTATTATGAAAATATAGGCTCAGGCACGGCAACTAATATCGTGCTGACAGATGCCATACCTGATGGGACGACTTATATTACTGATTCTGCCTCTGCCGTTGGGACAATTTCTTATTCACACGATGGTGGGGTGAGTTATGATACATTGCAAAGTGAACCTGTTACCCATATTAGATGGGAATTGTCAAATCCTCTTCCTCCAGGAGGCTATGGCAGTGTAAATTTTGAGGTGAGGGTTAAGGAGAATTAGAATCCGCAGATTACACAGATTTCATAGATTTATGAAGTGTGGTAGTGTGAGATATTCTTTAAGATTTCACGCAAAGGTCGCAAAGAGAGAAAAAAGTACGCAAAGGGGAAATAAATATGTTCTTTCGGATAAAAAATCTTAACGCAGAGAACGCAGAGAAGACGCAGAGGACTCAGAGAAAATAATAAAAACCTCTGCGAACTCTGCGTGACCTCTATGATCTCTGCGTTAAAAAACGGGAGTATAACTCTGGTTAAGATAACGATTGGAGTTAATTCTTTAGAATTTTATAGGTATGAAAGGCTAAAGCCTAAACTCCAAAGGAGATATTGCTATACTAAAAAATCTGTGTAATCTGTAATACAAACTTGCAAGATCTCGTTTTTTTAACAAAGTTTTTTTCATACAGCCTTTGATAGAAGCGGTATATTCGTTTGT
>SBAY01000293.1 GCA_005239945.1 Nitrospira sp. | reverse complement strand
TTTTAAAGACATACCTTGGTGTGGTTAAAGCGATAAACCTCCTTTTCCAACCGTTAGGTTGGGATTTGGTTGCGGCTCTGCTGCGCTGTGTAATCTGCGAAATCTGCGGATTAAATTTTGATTGCACAAGTCAAAAATATTTAAAGGTATGTAATGAGGCAGTGCTAAAATTCAACTTGACAAACTGAAATCTATCGGATATAATTTCATAACCTCATGATGAACAATCGATTTTACCTTCAATGGCATATTACAGATGCCTGCAATCTTCGTTGTCGGCATTGCTATCAGGATAATTTTACCCCTGAAGATGAGTTGAATTGGTCTGGACTCAAAGCCATATCTGACAATATTATTGATACCCTTCATCGCTGGAATAAGCAAGCAGTCATCGCCATTACCGGCGGTGAACCATTTCTGAAAAAGGAGTTCTTTAGCCTATTAACCTACTTAGATAACCAGGCTGAAATCGAGGAATTAATCATAATTACCAATGGGAGTTTAATCACCCGGGAAAAGATAGAATTACTCAAGGGACTTCGTAAGTTTAAAAAGATTAAATTATCACTGGAGGCCACCAACCCGGAAAAGAACGATTTTATTCGAGGGAAAGGTAGTTTCCAAAGGACATTGGAGGCAGTCAAACTTTTAAAGAATGATTTCGAGGTAATCCTTATGTTCACTGTTGCTAAGTACAACTTAGACGAGGTGCCAAAATTATTTGAGTTTTCTTTATCCTTAAACCTGGACGGTTTTATCATTGAGCGATTTATTCCCTTAGGTCAGGGCAGGCAGATGAAGGAGTATCTTTTGGATTCCCGTGATTGGCAGGGATTAGTAAATATGGTTTTAGAATCTTGCCAGTATGAATGTCTGGAAGAGGATATTTTGCCTGTTAAGGCATTCTGGATAAAATGGAATGGGGAAACACCGCATTTGTCAGGGGCGACTTGTGCGGTTGGGACTGAGTCCTTATGTCTGATGAGTCGAGGTGAGGTTTATCCCTGCCGAAGATTCGAGCTTACCTTAGGAAATCTAAAAAATCAATCCCTTTTTGACCTGGTTCGAGACGCTAAAATTCTTTCACAACTCCAAAATAAAAAGAATCTTAAAGGTAAATGCGAACAATGTCTCATAGCTGATTGTTGGGGTTGTCGGGCCTTAGCTTATTCCTTGACCGGTGATTGTTTTGGAGAGGATATTCAATGTTGGAAAAGGGGGTTGAGGAATTGAGGAAGAAAAAGAATTTTGGATTTTGGATTTTCGATTTTAGATTGAGGATTGAGGAATCTTATATCCTCAATCCAAAATCGAAAATCCAAAATCCAAAATGGGGAAATTACACCAATGGAATTAGTTGTTGTTAAAGAAGATGAAGGGCAAAGATTAGATGTTTATCTGACTAAAAAATCAGGGTTATCCCGAGTTAGAATTCAAACGCTAATCAAATCCAATAAGGTAATTTTAAATGATAAGCCGGTTGTAAAACCAGATCAGGTAATAAGATTTCAGGACAGGATAAAGGTTGATTTACCTCTACCTGAAGATTTTACTATCCCTCCCGAAGATATTCCCTTAGAGGTTTTATATGAGGATGAGGATTTGATAGTCGTTAACAAACCAGCAGGGATGATAACTCACCCTACCCATAAGATAAAATCCGGTACATTGATTAATGCCTTATTATCGCATACCAAAGGAAATCTTTCCAGGATTGGTGCCCCTCTTCGACCCGGTGTAGTCCATCGTTTAGATAAGGATACCTCCGGGGTAATGGTTGTGGCTAAGAGTGACCGGGCATACTGGGGATTAGCCCGACAATTCAATACCCATACGATTAACAGGATTTATTTTACCTTAGTCCACGGAATTATAAAACAGGATAAGGGGGAAATAAATGTTCCCATTGGGAGACCATTTAAAGGTGGCATAGAAATGAAGGCAAAAGGAAGATTATCTAAAACGGCAATTACCTATTTTCATGTCCTGGAACGGTTTAATTCGGAATATTCACTCTTAGAGGTAAAATTAGGTACCGGTAGAACTCATCAAATTCGGATTCATCTAAGTTATATTGGGCATCAGGTGGTCGGGGATAAACGGTATGGTAAAAAGAGGGAGTTGGAAATGAAGAGGCAAGCCCTGCACGCACATTTACTTGGCTTTGAGCACCCCATTTCTCATAAATATTTAGAATGGACATCCCCTCTTCCAGACGACATAGTCCAATTTATAAAAAAATACTGTGATTCAGATTATATCTTATAATCTGACGGTAATCGAGTAGTAAATAGCACACGGATGACACGGATTAGACTGATTTCCACAGATTATTTAATTCGTGAAAATCCGTCTAATCTGTCTAATCTGTGTTCTATTTTCGTAATGCGTTAGTTAATTGGGGGGAAAGGCTGAAGGTAGATAGGCTGAAGGGACGCCAGGAAACAGCGAGGTAGGAGATAATTCCAGCCGCAACTCCAATGGTTATAGCAGATAGAGGGGAGACAAAGCCTGATGTTGGGGTTATTGTTGCCAACCCAGCAATAGCCCCAGTCGCGGTGCCAAGCACCGTAGGAGTGCTCCGATATCTCCATTCCAGAATCGCCCAGGTAATAGCCGCGGCTGCGGCAGAGGTATTAGTTACCACAAAGGCACTGACCGCTAATCCGCTTGAGGTCAGACTACTACCCGCATTAAATCCAAACCAACCAAACCATAAAAGGGCAGTTCCCAAAATAGTCATAGGTAAGCTGTGTGGTGACATAAGTTGGTGTAGATACCCTTTGCGTTTACCTATCATCAAACAGGCTGCCAGAGCAGCAATACCAGAGCTTAAATGTACTACTACCTCTTCAAGATTGATTTTAGGGATTAGTTGTTTTTCCCCTCCCTTGATGGGAGAGGATTGAGGGGAGGGTGATAATCTTCCCCCATCTCCCCTCATCCTACCCTCTCCCACAAGGGGAGAGGGGAAAATTTTTACCCACGAATTCAATCTTGAAGAGGCACTACTATTCCACCAGCAAAGTCAAGACAACCCAATTTACTTAGCCAACCGCCTACTCCCCAGACCCAATGGCAAATCGGGTCATAAACCAGTGTTGCCCAGACAATGGTAAATACAAGTAAAGTGGAAAACTTCATTCGTTTGGCAAAAGCCCCAAAAATAAGGGCTGGAGTAATACAGGCAAACATCCCCTGAAAAATCATAAATGCCTGATGAGGAACGGTTGTGGCATAAGAGGATGAAGATTCAAGCCCAACCTGAAGGGAAGCCTCTCTTTTTTTGTTTATAATCACAAGCAAGATGCTTGTGTTACTATCTATCTCTACAGAATAGGTAGATACTTGTTTAGTTCGTACTCAGTTACCTGTATTCGATATTCTTCCCATTCCTTTTTCTTTAAGGCAATAAATCGCGGGAAGATATGGTCTCCTAAGGCCGTTTTAACCAATTCACTCTTTTCAGCCAGGCTGACTGCCTCACCAAGACTGCCTGGGAGCATCTCAATTCCTGCCTTTTTTCTCTCCTCATCTGTTAAATGATAGAGGTTTATCTCCATTGGCTGGGGTAAATCATACTTTTTCTCAATCCCCTCAAGACCTGCCTGAAGCATCACCGCAAAGGTAAGATATGGATTACAGGCTGGGTCTGGACATCTAAGTTCTGCCCTGGTGGCATACTCTTTTCCTGGATGATAGAGAGGTATCCTGATTAAGGCTGACCTGTTTCTTTGTGACCAGGCGATATAAACAGGTGCCTCATAACCCGGAACAAGCCTTTTATAAGAATTCACCCATTGGGCAAAGACACAACTCATCTCCCTGGCATGTTTTAATTGTCCGGCAATGAATTTTTTAGCCGTATCGCTCAGGTGGTATTTATCGTTTGCGTCATAGAATGCGTTTTTATCTCCTTTGAAGAGGGATTGATGGGTGTGCATTCCGCTGCCATTTTCGCCAAAGATCGGCTTGGGCATAAATGTAGCATAGACACCATATTTTTGGGCTATCTCCTTGACCACCAGGCGATAGGTCATCACATTATCCGCCATAGTCAAGGCGTCGGCATAACGCATATCTATCTCATGCTGGCTTGGGGCAACCTCGTGGTGACTATATTCTATGTGAATCCCCATTGACTCTAAAGCCAGAATGGTCTCTCTTCGCAGATCTGATGCCGCATCTAATGTGGTGAGGTCAAAATAGCCACCCTTGTCCAGCACATCTGTGGCAGAAGATGAGTTAAAATAGAAATACTCAAGTTCAGGTCCAAGGTAATAGTGGTCAAACCCCATATTTTTTGCCCTTTCCAATGCCCTCTTCAAAGCATACCTTGGATCACCTTCATAAGGCCTGCCACCTGGAAGCAAGACATCACAGAACATCCTGGCCACTGCCTTTTCAGTTGGTCTCCATGGAAGCAATTGGAATGTAGTCGGGTCAGGCATAGCAATCATATCACTCTCTTCAATCGACTGATACCCCGTGATAGATGAACCATCAAATCCCATCCCTTGCTCTAATGCCCGCTCGAGTTCTACATCAGTAATAGAAAAACTCTTGAGCTGTCCCAAAATATCCGTGAACCACAACCGAATAAACTTGACATCGTTGTCCTTAACCGATTTAAGGACATCCTCTTTTGTTTTTGCACACATCTTTTTGTGCACCTCCTTTAAATTTTTATTTATAGGTCTAATAAGAACCTATCCCAAAAACCAACGGATGCCTCAACCTGGTTTGGGGAAAATGCCTCGAACAAGTTTGGGCTTCCAACTTTTCGGATAGGCTCTAAGTCCTATTTGACCTTATTAAATAAAGTAAAAAATTACCCTTTTTGGTAACCCCTCTGCTTAAATTATTTGGACCTGTGCAATCAACTTTTTTCAACGCAGCGACCCGCAAGCGGGTGCCACGAGAGCTTACGCTTCAGTTCACAGAGATTATTTATCTCCTCTGCATCCTTTGTGTTCCTTGCGTCCTTTTGCTAACCTATTGATACAGCCATACTTTTCTAAGTACTCTTGTGCGATTCCGTTTGCACAGGTCGAATTATTTTAAAAAGTTTAAAATAATTCTTGACAAATAATTAACATTGTGCTATAATAAGAACAGAATAAGAAATAAAATGGAGGTTGCTATGCAAGAAAAGATCGAAAGGTTGAAGAAAAAGGGCGTTGTTCTGACTATTCAGAGATTGGCTGTCTGGGAATTCCTGGACAATACCCAGCTTCATCCAACCGTGGAAGAGATTTATACGAACTTAAAGGAAAAATATCCTTCCATCTCCCAGGCAACTATTTACTCTACCCTGGAATTGCTTAAAAAGGAGGGTGAGATTCAGAAACTTTCTATCCGCAAGGATAAGGTCTGTTTTGACCCAAATCCTAAGATGCACCACCACTTTTTCTGCCAGCGGTGTGAAAAGGTTTTTGATATTCCGATTGAGTGCCCTGTTTCTAAACAAGGGGAAGTTGACGGGCATAAGGTGGAAGAAGTTCAGGCATATCTTTATGGTGTTTGCGCGGATTGTCGAAAATAGGCTGTTAGGCTGAAGGCTGTTGGACTGTTAGGCAGAACAGGAAGGGATTATAACCTACCAGCCTTCAGCCTAAACAACCTGATTCAATCAAGGGGTGATATGAAATGAAACGAAGTATCGTCAAAATTGACGAGGAAAAATGTAATGGCTGTGGATTGTGTGTACCGGCTTGTGCCGAGGGGGCAATCCAGATTGTTGATGGCAAAGCCTGCTTGATTAGTGAGAAATACTGTGATGGTCTTGGAGCCTGTTTGGGGGAATGCCCACAGGGGGCTATCACCATCGAGGAACGGGAGGCTGAGGAGTTTGATGAGAAGGCGGTTGAGGAACACCTAAAGAAGGTGCAGCAGGCCAGTTCTGAGTCCCTGCCCTGCGGTTGTCCCTCTTTTAAGGTGATGCATTGGGAAGTGGATACCGCAAGTCAACCCGAGCAAGCAAGCTCTTCTTCCATGCTTTCCCAGTGGCCGGTGAAACTGGCTTTAGTTCCGCCCCAGGCACCTTATCTTGATGGAGCTGATTTGATTGTTACCGCTGACTGTGTCCCCTTTGCCTATGGCAATTTCCATCAGGATTTCCTGAAAGGCAAGGCTGTGATTATTAGCTGTCCCAAATTGGATGATGTAAAGATCTACCAGCAAAAATTAGTGGAAATATTTCGGCAATCGAATCTAAAGAGCATTAAGGTTATCCACATGGAAGTTCCCTGCTGTTTTGGCCTGTTTCATCTGGCAAGAACGGCTATGACACGAAGTGGTAAGGAGCTACCCCTTGAGCAGGTTGTAATTAGCATCAAGGGGGAAAGGAAATAAAGGAAATGGAAATACGATGTCCTGGCTCAAGCACTATCATCACTCCCATACCAACCTTAAAAGAGTGCCCGAATTGCAAGGAAGAAGTGGAAATATGGAGTAATGAGCTAAAAGGAAAATGTAGGAGGTGTAGTACCGTAATATTCAAAGAAGATATTCCTTCCTGCATCCAGTGGTGTCCAGCAGCTAAAGAATGTATAGGGGAAGAGAGATATAAAGAATTGATGACCCAAAGGGAAGGATAAATGTCTTCTTGCATGAAAGATTTTTAACAAGGAGGAAAACATGAAATTTATCAATAAGTTACTATTCTGGCTGGAGATATTTTTGGGATTAATAATTGTGGCCATTGTTATCTTTGGGCTGGCAATGTTTGTTACCTTGATTACTCAACATCGGATTGTCTCCTGGGGTGGATTCCACACCACCTTTGAAACAATTATGAGCAATTTCTTCCTTTTGGTTATAGGTTTAGAAATGGCCATAATGATGATTAAACGCCGGGTGGAACTTTTGCCGGAGATATTAGCCTTTGTTATTGCCAGAAAACTTTTACTTCTGACCACAGGAATTTACGATATTGTTCTGGGTGTAGTTGCCCTGGCTGGATTATTTGCTATTCGCAAATATCTGGTCAAATGTAGGGAATGCCTTACTTTTGAGCGATTAGTCACAAGTGGTGAGGTTAAGATAGAGAAAGAAGATAAGGAAACAGTTGTGTGATTTGTGGCACACAAAGAATAAATGAAAATGAAGGAGGTGATATAATATGTGTGATTGTTGCTGTGGAACTAAAGAACAGGAAAAGCCGATAAAGTATGAATGTAACTGTGGAACAGATTGTAATTGCCCTGTCATCGAGTTTGATGAAGAGCCAAAGGCAGTGCCTTATTGCTGTGGTGTGCCAATGAAACGGGTAAAGTAGGGAAAAGAGACTAACCACGAAGGCACGAAGACACTAAGGAATTAAAGAAGATTAACTCTTTGTGTCTTGGTGGTAAAATCAAAAAAAGGAGGAAAAAATGAGTGTGCCGAGCAAGTTTATTAGTTCTTATCAGTGAAAGTCTGGTCTGAGTAAAGGTTAGCAACCATCTCAGCACCAAATCCCACGCATAG
>SBAY01000259.1 GCA_005239945.1 Nitrospira sp. | reverse complement strand
CCACATACCTCAAAACAGCTTAGACCCGAACGGCAAATTTGGTCTTATGGCTCTTCCATCCATCGGGTTCTACATACGCTTTGCCTGACATACCAAAGAGCACAGAGTAATGCCCCTATCATGCCAACTGTTTTATTGAAAAGTTGCTTGCCGATAAGATAAGTCAAAAGACAGGTAACAACGCCAAGTATAAATTGAACTACTCTTGGGAAGATTAAATTATATCCAGAGATAAGATAACATAAGGCTAAAAAATAATAATACAGAGGATTATAGCCAAAAGGTGCTTTAGGAAAAGTCCCATCAAGTATTTCTTTAGCCGCATTAACATACATATAGGTATCATCACCTTCATGAGGCACAAAAAAATACGGATCATTATTCTTTAATTGGAAGAAATACACTACACGAAGGATAATGGCTAATAATAAAATACCTCCAACAATAACATACTCATTTTTAACTAACTTTAAAAAATCCCATTTTTTAGGACTTTTGGTTTGATTACCCTTTTTTACCTTCTTTTTCTTCTTTGCCATTTGGGGTTACCTCAATTAAAATCATACCATAATTTCACCTTAATTGCAAACAAAAAATGCACCTATTTTTCAAAGTGCATTTAATATATCTTAAATTTTACTATCATTTCGTGATTTTTAACAGTAATTTTTTTGTAATCGGATTAAGCGGATTAATCGGAATGTCTTTTTATCCATTTTATCTGATAAATCCACTAATTCAAGATTACCATAATTATCTTATTTTGTCAATAATTTTTTTATTCTTTTGGTAATGGGTCAGTTAAATGGGAAAAAGGCTGAAGGTGTTTCAGGGCAAACGCATCTAAATTTAACACATACAAGATGCAATAATGTCACCCCTACGGGGTTAAGGATTGCTCGTTCTGATTGCTTGCTACAATAATATCACCCTTTCGGGGTGATATTATTGTAAAAGATAATTATGGAATTTAAATGCGTTTGCCCTGGGTTTTTCTCTCCTTATCTCATCCCAAAATCTCGACTATCTTTGAAATTAAATTTCCTTTTAACCGATTTTTAATCAGGCAAGCGAATAAATATGTTATGCCGACTAATATCAGCCCGGAGGTAATGCCTATTAATTCCCCTGCCTTCTGGGAAAATCCATACCCGTTTGCCCAATAAATACCGCCTCCTATTCCACAAATAAGGGTAATAGTAGGCATGACAAAAAAGAGGATAGACCCTATTATTCTCGTGTAGACCAGGGTTTGGAGTCTTACCTTTTGCCCTACCATGGCTCCGATAGAGTTATCTGCCTCTAACAGTATTTTCCCCTCCTGAACATTACATTTGTGTGAACAGTGCTCACATCCTGGTTGTTCTGGCTCAATCTGAACAGTAGCTTTGTTTCCCGCTATTGATAGGACAATTCCCTCTTCTTCCATCTTTTGTATTTCCCTCTCAACAGCAATTCTCATTTTAGACAGGATTACAGGATAAATAGGATTTTTTAACAATCGCGGTTTATGGGTCTTTTTAAAATACTGCGGAGGAAATATCTTCTTCAACCGTTTTGAGCGTTTGTGTTAGAAATTCCGTATCCTATAACCCTTAACAATACATCTTGTTAATCCTGCTTAATCCTGTCAAAAAGTCAAAATGAGAATTACTGCCTTCTCAAGTTTCCACTTGAAAAATTATACCATAAATGTTATAATAATGCAAGATTAATTAAGAGGGGTCAAGATGTCTTTTACTATTATGCGGACAGGTGTCGGGTCGACACCATCTATATCGACGATTAAAACTCTCCAAAAATTAGGGATAAGGGTCATAGGTATTGACAGTAATCCTCTGTCTGTGGGATTTTACTTTACCGATGCAGGATATTGCGTGCCAAGGGCAGACTCATCTGAGTATATCCCTGCTTTACTAAAAATCTGTCAGAAAGAAAAGGTTAATGCCATCCTGCCTGCTGTGGATGAGGAATTAACCGTTTTAGCCAGACATAGGGATGAATTTAAGGAAATAGGGGTTTTTGTTGTTGTGGCTAATAAAGAAGTGGTGGAAACCTGTCTTGATAAATTCAAGACCTACAAGTTTTTTGTCAAAAATAATATCCCAACCCCGATTACTGATGATGCCTTGAAGGTTAATTTAGAGAAAGTAACCTATCCTAAAATTATCAAGCCGCGCTTTGGTCGGGGGCAACAGAATGTCTATAAGATTAATAATCAAAGGGAGCTTGAGTTTTTCAGGGAATATGTCCAAAAACCATTACTTCAGAATTATATCGATGGGCAGGAATATACCATTGACTTATTGGCAGACTTTAATAGTCAGGTTTTATGTCTGGTTCCACGAAAAAGGCTTAGGGTCGAATCAGGTGTCTCAATCACAGGAATAACTGCCTATAAAAAAGAAATAATTGCTCTTTGCCTTAAGATTGTGGGAAAATTAGGCATTACCGGCCCTGCCAATGTCCAGTGTTTCATAGATGGGGATAAAATATTTTTTACCGAGATTAACCTAAGACTTGCCGGCGGGGTGGCACTTTCAGTTGCCGCAGGGTCAAATATCCTAGTAAACCTGGTAAAATTACTCAAGGGAGAAAAGGTAAATGAATCCCTGGATTTTGAGGAAAACTTGTTAATGTTACGCTACTGGGAGGAGAGATTTATTAAAAAGGATGGTAACCGTTCAGGTAGATAGACTGTAGGCATTTAGGCTGTAGGGCGGAGGTAGGTGAGATGATATGAAACTCAGGGAATTTGATAACCACGGTTTTGAT
>SBAY01000082.1 GCA_005239945.1 Nitrospira sp. | reverse complement strand
TTGAACATTTCGCTCCTACGGAGCTGGATTCTTTAAGAATTATCCTATCCCTATAAATATATCACTCCTAACGGAGTTTATAAAATGTATTTAGCCCTGAAAGGGCGAGATGTTTATAGAATATTCATATCAAAATACAATTAGCTCCTTTAGGAGCGAAATGTTTATCGAGAAAGTTATAGATTCATTTTCGTCCAAAAGTTAGTTGTCAAAAGTTTTTGCCTGAAATTCTTTTAACTCTACATATTTTCAGGCAATTATATCTTTTTGGCTTACCTCCCCCCATTTTTACGTTTAACATCCTATCAAGCAGAATGTCGCCTAACGGTCTCGGTGTAAAAGAAGTTCGGCAAAGCCGAATTTGGGCGGAGCGTAGTCTTTTACACCGTGTTAGATGAAGTTGCGACCCTTTTCTTATATCTGTTGTCCATCGATCTCTCCAATTCCTTAAATAAAACAATTTTTGCAAAATGTCTTTCCATAGTAGATAGAGAAGCACGATATAATTCCTCAGAATAGGTTGAAGTTGCATCGCGTATGACAGTCACTTCAAAGTCACGGTCAAAAGCGGAACGAACACATGATTCTACACAAACATTTGTCAATACTCCAGCAACTATTAAATGAGTGATTTGATGTGCTTTCAAAATATCCTCTAAATCAGTGTTAAAAAATGGGTCGTATCTTTTTTTTACAATGACTATACCGCGCTCATTGCATTCCTGAAAATCAAAAAGTTTACTATCCCTACTATTCTCACAGTAACCACCTAACTTAATAATCTCCGGTGCAAGATGCTTTACTAACAACCCTGAATCTGAATAATCAGATTTATATTCCAATTTTGTAAATATGACTAACATGCCCTTTTTATGAGCAAATGAAAGTAAAACTCTAACTGTATTTAAAACAGAATCGATGTTTAAAATCGAATAGCCTCTTTTCCAAAATGAACCTTCAGGGGAGCAGAAAGCATTTTGCATAGCAACCAAGATTAGTGCTGTGTTACGCATCTCAGTCTTTCTCCTCATTAAGATTACGGATTGTTTCAATGATATGCTCTTTCATCTCTATAGTCCCTACAAGCTTATGATTATGGCTATTCACTGAAAAAATGTCTGCAGTTCTATAACCTTGTAAAAGTACATTTCGAATTGCATTGCGAATTAAGTTAGCTTCTTTAGACATATCAAAAGATAATTCTAACATCATTGATGCCGCCATTATCATTCCGATTGGATTTGCTTTGTTTTGTCCAGCCAGAACATCAGCGGAACCATGAATAGTTTGGTATGTTGCAAATCCACCGGATGGATCAAAATTTCCGGAAGGGGTTATAGCACGTGTCCCGTAAAGTAAACCCGACAAAAAGTCACTTATAATATCTGCATCTACATCCAGTGCTACAACGACATCAAATTTTTCTGGAGTTATAAACATATCTGTTAATCCACAATCAGGATGATCCCACTCAAAACTTACTTCTGGAAATTCTTGATTAATAGCCTCAAATATTTCTATCCAGAGATCTGTCAACTTATGAAGTACACAACCTTTTATCAAAAGATGTAAAGTTTTACGACTTTGCTTTGCCAATCTGAAGGCAACCCGAGCAATGTCTTTTATTTTATCCTCTTCATACTTAGAAGTAAGCCAAACCGTTCGTTTACCATTTTTTGTTGTTTCTATTTTTTCTTGACCATGGTATAGTCCTTGAGCATTATCACGAACTAAGAGAAATTTTATTCTCTTGACAATTTCCTTCTTTAGGGGAGAAACATCTGATAGTTCTGGAAGAGGCTCCAGAAAAATCAATTTGTATAGCATGTTAAATTCTTCTCTTAATTTATAAACAAGAGCTGCATATAAAGAAGACCGTAAAATAACTCCTCCCTGATTTCTAATTTTAGAATAAAATTCTTTCAAAGAAGAATATGCTTCTTCCAGATTATTATCCCCAGATGGGGCTAGATCTAAATACCAGACATAATGGAATTTTTCTTTCCTTATTTGTTCAATTTCTTGTAAGCAAGAAAGTGCCGCATCCATAATTTCAGGACCAATTCCTTCACCTTTAATAATTCCTATAATTCTCTTAATCATATTTCTTATTTTTCTTGTTTTAGTATACTACTCTGGCAAACATCTATTTTTCTCTCTACTATTTCTCGTTGTCTTTGAAAAACTCTCCAGAGTGTCTCTATTACAGCCTCATTGTTCGTTGAAAAACCAGTACCTTTTATTTCCCCATCTCCAGGGCCCAAATACCAAAGCACTGCGAGTCTTTTTTCTCTACTTTTTGATTCCGGGTCAACAAGAAGGAAGTGAAGCATAGGGATTTTGCAATATTCTACATCAAACAATCTGGCAATGTTCGCTTGCATTAAGGTCCTTATTTTTCCGATTATTTCCTTTGTAATCTGCCCGACATGAGTATTATCATAGGGGATTCCGTGGTCTTTGTAGAATCTTTTTATATTATCTTCGTTATAACACAAAAAACACATTTCTTGTGGTTTTGGCTTTTTCTCCTCAGAGAAATCTATAAGAATCTTCTCAAGCTCTTTCGCCTCATCAGGTGCCCCACTGGCACCTATTGCAGGCGTGGTTGCCATAAAGAAGACTCTTGTGGCTTTTCTGATTCTTTTTGCAATTTCAGTTGTAATTTCTGGCATTTCCTCTAAAACTTCTACCTCTTTTGCAAATTCTATTTGCCGAATTTCCAGATAGAGTCCCCATAGTGCTAAAATAAGAGACACAATCGCTATAAGAGTACTCGTGTTCATCTGTAACGGAACAATCCAGAATTTTCCTTTTACCTCCGGTAGATCGAGTAAGCTAATACCTATCCCTATTATTCCAGCAATCAACCACCATTTGCCTTTCATATCCCCATTCTCCTCAGAACTTCTTTCTGATATTCAAGAAGCCGAATATCTTCTAATATTCTTGGTCTTTTTAGGTCGATCTGAACTTGTTCAATAGTAGTAGTTGGCTTCTGAGATAAGATATAAATCCTGTCAGCTAAATAAACTGCTTCTAACGCATTATGGGTAACGAAAACCACCGTTTTTCTCTTTTTGCTCCATATTTTCAGCAATTCAATTCTTAGCCTTCTTGCAGTAATCTCATCAAGATGGCTGAAAGGTTCGTCCATTAAAAGTATGTCTGGCTCAATTGCCAAAGCCCGTGCTATTCCCACGCGTGCTTTTTCTCCTTCAGAACAAAAGAGCGGATATTTACCGGCTGAATCGGCAAGTCCTATCAGATTTAGGTATTCTTCTGCTATTTTTCCCCTTTGCTCTTCCTGAACCCCTGTCGCTTCGAGAGCAAAAACGATGTTATCTTTCAGAGTTTTCCAATTAAGTAGCCGGGGTGTTTGAAAAACATAGCCAATCCTTACTTTTTGATTTAAACCTTCTTCAGACAATATCAACTTTCCTGAGTAATCAGTTATAAGTCCAATAATTATATTGAGAATCGTTGACTTGCCACAACCAGAAGGACCTAATAGACATACAAATTCTTCATGATTTGTAGTAAATGTTACACCATTTAATACTTCTACAATGCCCCCATCTTCTTTGATAAAAGACTTATGAAGATCTTCAACTATTATATTTGCCATAGCTTACCCTAAAATGATATTGTTGGTCTCCATCGTGTTGCCCATTTTTCAAGTCGTCCCAGCAAGCCATATTCAAATATTAACATTACTAAAGTAAAAGAAAGTGTCCACGCAAGAACATCCTTCATTGAAAACATACCAAACCAAAACGCGATCATATAACCTATCCCGTTGCTCAGCCCTAACATCTCTGCAATAACAACAATTTTCCAAGCCAATCCTAAACCAAACCTTGTTGCCGCAAACAAATATGAAAGTAGTTGGGGAATAATGATGGTTTTAATGACTAGTCCTCTATTAGATTCAAAGGCCTTCGCCATCTCAATAAGACTTTTATCTAAGTTTTTCATTCCTTGAACTACATTGAGTGTGATTACAGGCGTAATCAAAACTGTAATTGCAAAAATTGCAGCAAAATTTTTTAGACCGAACCACATAATTGAAATCACAGACCAAGCCAAAGCGGGGATGGTTAACCCAACAAGAACTTCTGCTTCAAAGAATTTTTCAACATATTTCGACCTGCCCATAGCTATTCCCAATACTAAGCTTATTAGCATCGCTAATGCAAATCCGCATATGATTCTGAGCAGTGTGTAATACATATGAGAAAGGAACTGACCTGAAACAGAAATAGCCAATACATCCCTAAAAACCAGGATAGGGCTTGGAAGAAATTCCGGTCTAAAAAATAACGACAAAAACCACCAAACAAGGATAAGACTAACCAGCGAAAGGCTAATTAGCAAAACCGAGTAGTGTTTTCTGATGAATATTTTGAACATACTTACTTATTCCTTTATTCTTCTTATTGTGCCTTCTGGAATCTGTGTTATGAGCACACCGTCTTGAACTAACATGTTCAACATCAATTGAATGGACTGGTCTAACGTCCCCCATTCATTAGCATAGATTGGAGGGATCTTTTCTATTCCTAATTCGATTTCCTGCGCGGTTTTTAGATTCGTATAATCAGGATACCTCTCTATTACTTCTTTTGGATTTTTTCTAATATATTCAACCGTTTCTTTCCACGCTTTAATGATTTTTTTTACTGAATTAAGATTTTGATTTATCCACTCATCTTTTGCTGCAAATCCAGCCATTTCCATCTTAAATCCTGTTTCCTTTTCCCACTTCTGATAAAACGGACCTAAAATTACCCGATAGTTCCCAGTCGCAAGCATTCGAGAAACAAAGGGTTCATAGATGATAATAGCGTCCAGTTCTCCCTTCTCCAGGAGGGGCAGTAAAGCTGGCGGCTTACTTTGAATAAGTTGATAATCCTTAAGTATGTTAACCCCTTTCTTCTTTGCCAGCACATAGAATGCCGTCCCACCACCGCTTGGTAACCCCTACCAACCTACCTTTTTCCCTTTTAAATCAGAAAGATTATTATACGGAGAATCTTTTTTAACAAGAAGGCTTACAGAGTTTATAAGCGTTGGAAAAAAGTATTGCACCTTATAACCTTTACTTCTCGCAAGTGCAATTACATTGACGCCAGCAGCGAGATTTACATTGAATTTGCCCATGACAAAAGCATCGTTCAATGAAGATGGGTCAAGAAAGCCATGATATTCAAACTGAACCCCATGCTTCTCAGGGATTTTTAAATCCTGCATAACCTGAACTGCCAAGCCTGTAAGTCCCGTGCTTACATACCCAAGCGAAATCTTTTGCGGTTTCTTAGAACATCCGATAAAAAGAATTGATCCAATTAAAGAAACCATTACAACAACCAATATTGTTTTTATTTTAAACAAATTCATGACAGCCTCCTTTAGTTTAATTTTTCTTTGACACATTTTTAACTTTATATTTTTGGTCTCATTCCGTAATCTTTTCAAAGGGTTGCCATTTCATCTAACTTGTTTATATCCGCATTGCATCTATACTTTCTTGTAAAATATGTCCTATTCCGTCTACTTAACTAACTTTTTTCTAAAACCTCCCAACTATCTGCATTATAGTTGCATTCATCAAGTCTAAAACTATCTTCGGATATAATCCAACTAATATGATTAAAAACATCAATGGTGTTAAAGAAATCCATTCTCGCATATCTAAATCTTTTAATCTGGCATATTTTTCATTCAGGTCGCCAAAGAATACCTGCCGATACATCCATAAAAGATAGATTGCAGTGATTAACACTCCAAATACACCTGCACCTGTAATTACAGGAAATACAGGAAAAGCACCCAGGAAACATAATAATTCGCCGATAAATCCAGCTAAACCCGGTAATCCTAATGAAGCCATCACGGCAATACCCATAATAGAGGTATAAGCAGGCACGACCTTCCCTAATCCGCCAAAGGCATTAATATCGCGCAGGTGTGCCCGGTCGTAAATCACCCCAACCAACATAAATAAAGAACCGGTAACAATTCCATGGGTAACGCACTGCATCAAGGCACCACTAAGCCCAACGGGAGTCAAAGCCGCAATGCCAAGTAAGACATAACCCATGTGGCTAATACTGGAATAGGCAATCATCTTCTTTAAATCCGTTTGGGCCATAGCCACAAAGGCACCATAGATGATATTTATTAATCCGAGTATGGCCAGGAAATAGGCGAAATATTTTGCGGCTTCGGGTAAAATGGGCAGACTGACCCGCAGAAAACCGTAAGCACCCATTTTTAACAGGATACCAGCTAAAATGACACTTCCGGCGGTTGGTGCCTCGACATGGGCATCCGGAAGCCAGGTATGGAATGGAAAGACAGGAATCTTGACCGCAAACCCAACATAAAGGGCTAAAAAGACTATGTTGGCGGCAAAGGTAGATTGGAAGATTTGCGGCTTTTGGGATAACTCTAACATATTGAATGTATGCGGCTCTACGCTAAAATATATCCCTAAAAAGCCTAATAGCATAAAAAGGCTACCGATAAGGGTATAAAGTATGAATTTTATTGCAGCATATTCTCTTCTCGGTCCTCCCCAAACCCCAATGATAAAATACATCGGTATCAAAACAAGCTCCCAGAAGATATAGAACAAGAACAGGTCTAATGATAGAAATACCCCTAACATCCCTGCCTCTAAGATTAAAAATAGGGCAAAATATTCCTTGACCCTGACCTTGACATTCCAGGAGATGGTTAAAGACAGGAGGGAAAGCAGGGTTGTGATAATGACCATAGGCAGCCCTAATCCATCTAATCCAACAAGATAGCTAATGCCCCACTTTGGAATCCAGTCAGCCTTTTCCATGAATTGTATTTGTGTGGTTGTCTGGTCAAACAGCAAGCATACCCAGCCGGTCAAGATAACCGGGATAGCGGCTATTACCGTGGCTATGGTCTTGATTTGTTTATCTTTATCCTTTGGTAGAAATAGTACCAGAATCCCACCGATTAACGGGATAAAGATGATTAATGATAACACTGGAATATTCATACTTTAAGCTCCTTGTAATAGTTCAAAATATTTTTCTCTACTCATTCCAACAGTTTTCATATTATTTTGGATTACTGTTACTGGGATTTCGTCATATTTTGGAATAACTACTGCCCGTCTTGCATTTGGATGATGATATATTAAATGATCACCTTTTTGTCGTTTAAAGATACAAGCAAATTTTTCAAATATCCGAACTTGTATCTTCCAATCTGTAGGTTTAATTTTATCCATTAACCTATTCCTACTGGGACCTGGACTTTTTCAAATTGAACAATTTCCCTATCTAACTCAAGCACATCTTTTCCACTTTCTATATCATATCCTGCTTTCCATAATAGTTCATCTAATGTACCCATCTTAGCAGTTTCTTCAATCTGAATTTTGATTACTTCAATAAGGTTTTTTTTTGCATCTTCAATAGTATGTCCACAAGCAGCTATGTCTAACTCCGGACAATAAGATGTATACATATTCCCTTCTTTCCAGATTTCTTCAGTAATAGCTAATTTCTTCATAATCTCCACCCTTATTCAAATAACTTAAATATCAAAAAGCAGACAATCCCAACGATAATAACCAGCATATAAGCCTGGGCTAAACCTGTTTGGAGAATTCTTAATATCATTCCCAGCCCTCGTGAAAAATAGGCAACACCATTGACCAAACCGTCAATTACCCTCAAATCAAAACTCAGCGTCCATTTACTAAATCGATGTATCGGCTTGATAAATATAATCTCGTATAGTTCGTCTATCCAGTATTTATTAAACGATAATAAGTAAAGAGGATGAAGTGCCTTAGCCAATTTCACACATGAGACCCATTTCACACCATAAACTACCCAGGCCCAAAATATTCCCAAGCAAGCCATAAATAGTCCCAGATACATTATATTTTCATGTCCGCTTCCATGTCCATGATGTAATCCTTCAAAATGAATAAATTTCCCAATCCAGTTACCACACAAGGGCGAGCCGATAAACCCTGATATAACAGAAAGTATGGCTAAAACTATCAGTGGAAGGGTCATCACAAAAGGTGATTCATGGATATGATGGGTTTCATGGCTATGATGGTTTTCTTCCTCTCCCTTACCCATAAAGACCACAAAGAAAAGCCTGAAGATATAAAATGCCGTTAAAAATACGGTGATTATGGCAAAGGAAAATAAAATCATATCCCCGGAATTAAATACCGCAATGAGTATTTCATCCTTACTCCAAAAGCCAGATAATGGTGGAATACCAGCCAGAGAGAGGGCGGCAATGACAAAGGTAATGGCCGTAATCTTCATTGGTTTGAATAGACCACCAGCGGCCCAGATATCGTTAGAATGAATGGCATGAATGACACTGCCAGCACATAAAAATAACAGTGCCTTAAAAAAGGCGTGGGTCATCAGGTGAAATAACCCAGCTGTATAACCACAAACACCCAAGGCCAGCATCATATAGCCTAACTGGCTTAAAGTCGAGTAAGCAATGATGCGTTTAATATCGTTTTGAGTAACAGCGATAGTGGCGGCAAATATGGCCGTAAAACCGCCAATGTAAGCCACGACTATGAGTGCATCCGGGGAGGCAAAAAACATCCCAAATAACCTGCCGACTAAATACACGCCAGCGGCGACCATTGTGGCCGCATGGATTAAGGCAGAAACAGGGGTTGGACCTTCCATAGCATCCGGCAACCAGACATGTAAGGGGAATTGGGCAGATTTACCTACCGCACCGCAGAAAACGAATAAGGCAATTATAGTCAAGGTTTGTTCTGGGCTAAGGCCGGCTAATGCAGGAAGATTGCCGGCTTTGATTATCTCGCCTATCTTTTCAAAGTCAAAACTACCGGTTAATTTGAATAAGAGTAATACCCCAATCATAAACCCGACATCGCCAACCCGGGTGGTGATAAATGCCTTTTTCCCTGCCTCAGCCGCTGAGGGTTTGTGATACCAGTAGCCAATCAATAGATACGAGCAAACACCGACCAATTCCCAGAAGATATACATCTGCAAGAAATTATTGCTCAAGACAAGCCCTAACATCGAGAAGGTAAAAAGGGAGAGGAAGGCATAATATCTTGAGAATCCCGGGTCATATTTACCATCTGGTTCTCGCATATAGCCGCGTGAGTAAATCTGTATCATCAGGCTGACAAAACTCACCACGACAAGCATCATCGCCGATAACTGGTCGATAACAATACTTAATTGGATGCTGAGCGCACCGGTGACAAACCAGCAAATATGTTCAGACTCCGCTTTGCCATTATTCATTACCCAATAAAATACTGCACAAGAAATAAGAAAAGACAGGGCTATAGCCCCAATTGAGACATAAGAGCTTAAATCCTTATTCTTACGCGTAAAGAATATAATTATAGGGACTGCAAGTAAAGGTAATATTGGCACCCACCAGGTATACGAAAACATATTGTTAATAAACCTCCACTTTTGCAATAAATAATCTTATTTTACCTGAAAATACTTTGTTTTGTTGGAGTTAGTCCTTTAGAATGTTATAACTTATAAAATGGCATTATTTCAATTCTCCCCTCTCCATCTCTCCTTCCTTACTTTCTTCTCTTTTCAGTATAGAAGCCAACAGTTTCTGAATCAAACTACAATTAGTTTTATACATATTTATTGCTTGCCATTTAAGATTAAGATACCTATGGGCTAAGCGATTTCTTATATTAGCCAATTTTTCTATACTTTGTTGTTCTTCTACGGTAAGATTAAATAATTTAGCACATTTACCTAATGCCTCAGCATAATTTTCTACGATAATACCTTCTTGTGTAAGAACACTTCCACTTACTTCAATAAGGGCAGTGAGAATATTTTCAACCGTCCTTTCCATAATCTTCTGAATCTTTTTATCTTCTTGATATTCCTGCCATCTTTTATTTCCATATTCTGTCTCAAATTCCTTCATTTCATCAGAGATAAATTGGAGAGATTCGACAATTCTTCCTTTTGCATAGTCAAACTTAGCCATACTGTAGTGCCTCCAAATTCTTCCGCGCCATTTCTATCTGCCATTTTATCCCAAATATACTAAAATCTTCCATCTGAAATATAGATTCATTCTTTAACTTAACATATTCTTGAAAATCTTTAATGTATACCGGGTTACTTAGAACAATAGCATTATAATAAAGCATAGGCTTTCTAAAATCCCTATATATTGGAAGTATATTTACCTCTTTATTAATCTTTGAAGAAAGATTATATGAAATATCCATGATAATATTGAATATCTCATCATCCGATAATTCTTTTAAAAAAATTACAGCTAAATCTACATCTGAATCTTCCCTTGGATAACCAGTTGCCCATGAACCGTATAAAAAAGCCATATCAATGTCATAGCCTTTTGCCTCTTCCTTAAAAAATGCCTTTAATGATAAAATAAGGTTATCTTTATCCTGTTGAGTAATCATTTAAAACCTTTACCACTTCATCAAACTTTAAGTTGATCATAGATAATATCTTCTTTTGTCAAACCTGCTTGTTGTAGTATAGAAAAAAGAGTTCCTTTTGGTAAATCTTTTCTGTGATAAGGGATAGTAACTCGCTTTCCATTTGATGAATTATAATAAACCCTATGACTGCCTCTTGAATGATCAAGTTCAAACCCATTTCTTAAAAGAATTTTTATTACTTTCTCTGGCGTTAAAACAGGTAATTTAGGCATATTCTAAGTTTAGAACTCCTTCGAAAGTACGGTTGTCATCTGTTATTAGTTCACCATGTTTCCTTTGACTCTCGATATAAGCCATAATTGCATCTTCTATCATTAAATAAGCCTCTTTTATATTTTCTCCATAAGTAATACAGCCAGGCAAAGAAGGGACAGTAACAGTATATCCCCCTTCTGGTTCTTCTCTTAGAACAATACGATAGGTTAATCGTTTCATTATTTCACCACTTCATCAAATTAATCTTATCCATATCCACCGTCTTTACATGGCGATAGATGGATATAATCAATGCTAAGGCGACGGCTGATTCTGCGGCGGCTATGGTTATAGAAAATATAGTAAATATCTGCCCGGTTAATTCATTTGGGGTAATATACCTTGAGAAACCGACTAAATTAATATTTACTGCATTTAACATTATTTCGATGCACAAAAGTATGCCGATGGCATTCCTTCTTGTCAGGGCACCATAAGTACCAATGGCAAAAAGTATAGCGGCTAAAATAAGATAGTGTGATAAAGTCATTCCTTTTTATCCTCCTCTCTTCTGGCAATGACAATGGCACCAATCAAACAGGCTAACAACACGACTGAGATTAATTCAAAGGGCAATACATAGGTAGTCAAAAGTAAATTACCAATCTTTGAGGTAGTATCGCTTATCTCTACTTCTTGGGCAGTATTCCAATTTGTCCGATTAAGCACAGTAATTAAAAGGAAGAGGAATAAGCCGGCAAAAATAAAGGAAATACCTTTTTGTTCATTGGTCTGTTTTATACCTTTGTCTGTCAGTCTGAGGGTAAGCATAATCAAAAATAAAAATAGCACAACTACGGCACCAACATAGATTAATACCTGCACCATAGCGATAAATTCTGCAAATAGGGTGATGTATAATCCGGCAATGGTCAGCATCATCAGTGCCAGACTGAGGACACAATGAACAAGATTTCTCAGACTGATAACTAAAATAGCACTTATTACCGCAATACCTGCCAAAATATAGAATGTAATTATATTGCCAATTCCTTCCATTTTTCTCCTTTATCCAAATAGAAATTTTTTGAGGTCCCGATAGAAATTCTCATGTGGACCTATGGCCAATATGATTATAGTTTTTTCGTGTTCTACAATCTTAATAGGCAATCAAATATTGTAGAGTAAATATCCTGAATTTCCAAACAAAAACTTCTTTTATATCCCCACTTTTTTTTTCGCCGGCATAAGGATTTTCTGCAATCTTTTGTACCTGGGTCGAGTAGACATATTCAACAACCTCCTTTTAATTGCTTAATGCCCCTCACAGAACCGTGCTTGAGGTTTTCCCTCACACGGCTCTTCGGTAATACAT
>SBAY01000365.1 GCA_005239945.1 Nitrospira sp. | reverse complement strand
GGTTAAGGTTGAGAAGGAGAGAAGGAAGGAGATTTTTCTCTATCTTCTCAACCTTAACCTCAACCTTACTCATCAAATCACCTGTGACAGAGCACTAGTCTCTTTCTTTCACTTGACCCCTTGAACCCTTTTCTTCCCGTATTATTATAATCTTTTCTTTGAGTTGCGTCAAGGATTATTTTAATTCCTTGACAAAAATACATTTAATAGATATACTTTATAGAAGGAGGTGGTGATAAAAATGTTAAAGAAAATTATATGTCTTATAAGTCTTATAGCTCTTATAGGTCTTATTCCTAATCTTAGTTTTTCTCAGGAGTTTGGTAAAAACAAGGTCAGGTATAAAGGATTTACCTGGCAGATATTGCAAACCGAGCATTTTGAGGTTTATCACAATCCGGAGATAGAGGATTTAGCCAAAATAGCGGCTAAGATGGCCGAAGATGCCTATGAAATGATTGCTGCCGATTTGAAATATGATGTCTCCAAACCAATTCCCTTTGTGATTTTCAAATCCCATTACGATTTCCAACAGACAAATATTATCCTTGAATTAATTGAAAAGGGGGTAGGTGGTTTTGCCGAGATTTTCAAGTATCGGATGGTTATTCCTTTTAGGGGCAGTTATAAGGCATTACAGACGGTAATTACCCATGAACTTACCCATGTCTTTTCTTACGACATTTTATACCACGATACATTGCCGGCTATGTTTTCCACACAGGCATTTCTGGCACCACCTTTATGGCTTATGGAGGGATTAGCTGAGTATGAAACAGGTGATCTGGATACCATGGGACATACAGTCTTAGCCGATGCCGTCCTGGAAAACAATCTTATCCCATTATCTGATTTAGCCGATTTCTCAAGAATATCAAGGGTTTATTTAGCCTATAAAGAAAGTCATTCTTTGCTGAGATACATTGCTAGAACTTATGGTGCGGATAAAATCCACCTTCTCCTGAGAAGATTCAAAGCACATCCTTCTGTGGAAAGTATGATTAAGACATCACTGGGAGTAAGCCTGGAAACATTAGAGAACGGCTGGAGAAAGTCGCTACAGCAGCAGTATTATCCTAAATTGACCAGTCGTAAACTTCCCACAGATTTTGGGAAAAGGGTAATAGAAGAAGGACCGCGATTTTATTCACATCCCACATTCTCCCCTGGTGGCGATATGCTTGCCTTGCTCTCCTATGAATTTGGGGAGGCAGAGGTTGTTCAGGTATGTGTAAAAGATGGTAAGGTGCTTAAAAGAATTACCAGAGGGATGGCCGCTTATGATTTTGAAGAACTTAATACCGAAGAAAGACCCCTCGCCTGGTCCCCTGACGGCACCAAAATTGCCTTTATCGCTAAAACAAAAGGAAAAGATGCCATATTTATCTATGATATCTTCACCTCGACCATTAAAGAGGTCATTGAGCCGACTCAATTCGATGAGATATCTTCCATTTCTTTTTCTCCAGATAGCAAAAGATTAGCGGTCGCCGCCCTTTCTAACGGTAAAAGTAAGATATACCTGCTTGAGGATGATAAAATAGAGGCATTGACCTCTGGTAATTCCCTTGACCACCAGCCTGTCTGGTCTAATGATGGTGAATATATTGCCTTTATAAGAGAACAGGTTTTAAACCTGGAAAAAGATGGCTTTGCCGATATCTGCCTTGTCTCGCCAAAGACAAAAGAAGAGTTCGTCATACTTACCTCTGAAGATGGCCATAAAAAAGACCCCTTCTGGTCAAATGATGGTAAAATTATATTTTATTCTTCGGATACCGATGGGATGTATAATATCTATGGTTATAATCTGGAGACAAAGGAAATAGCCCAGGTAACGAATTGTGTTGGCGGTGCCTTTCAGGGAGTTATCTCATCTCAAGGAGGGTTGATTTTTGTCTCGTATTATCAAGGCGGATATAATCTCTATTTAATAGAAGACCTGAAACTTACCTGGAAAAAGCCTGAAGTTGCGGCAACATCAACAACCTTAGCCGAAATCGAACCAATAAAAAAAGCCAAAATCAAGGAATATGAACGAAAATTTTCCTTTGATTGGCGCTCAGGCAATTTTGTTTATAATTCAAGTCAGGGGCTCTCGGCCAGTCTCCAATTAGCCGCATCGGATGTTCTGGGAAATCATAGATTTATGTTACTATTGGATAATGCCTCTTCGATAAGCAATGAAACCAATTTTCAATTTTCTTACAGTTATTTAACCAAAAAACCTGATTTCAGGGTAGGTGTTTTTAACTGGTCTAATTTTTATAGCTTTTCTGATAAGGATATTGCTGAGCGAGAATATGGAATAGTGGGTATGATGGATTATCCTTTTAGTAAATTCAGACGGGTAGAACTAAGTTTTGTTTCCGAGGTGATTTCCCAGGAAAAAATTGTTACCTCAGGGATAATACCCCAGGAGAAGGAAGGAATTGATTATTTTTCGGTGGCCTTAGTAGAGGACACGACCAATTGGAGTTATTGGGGACCTTTAAGTGGAGTGATGAGCCGGGTGAGTATAGAACAAACCATACCCCTTTTGCATCACCAGGTAAGTTATATCAATTTTAAGGTTGACTATCGTAAGTATATCCGTATAACACAACGGGCAAACTGGGCTTTTCATCTTTTAAGTAAGGTAAGTAAAGGCTCTGACCGTCGGGAATTTCCTTTGGGGGGACGTAGATTGTTTTCTATTTCTGAGGCAGGGAATCTAAGAGGGTATGAAGTGGGTGAATTCTGGGGTAATTATATCCTCCTTGGTAATGCAGAACTCAGGATACCGCTCATTGATGAAATTAGATTTGCCATGCCTGTTTCCATTAAAAATATTCGCTCGGTACTATTTGTCGATGTAGGTTCTGCCTGGTCAAAAGGGGAAAGGCTGACTACCAGACATAATTCCACGGATGAGAAAAGAAAAACTGACTTAAAATGCTCCTATGGTGTTGGATTACGCATCCTTTTAGGCTTTCTACCTCTAAGAATAGATTATGCCTGGAATACAGATTTTGTTGAGACTTCCCATAATACTAATTTTAGTATAGGCTATGATTTTTAAAGGGAGAGAAACCCTTTTTTTAAAAAAAGGGTTTCTCTCGAAATAATAAGTCTTCTAGGTCTTATAAGTCTTATATCCTTTTTTAAAACAGCCCTGTAACTTCCCCTGTCTTCGTATTTATATCTATTCTTCTGAATGCTGGATTAGAACTTGTACCGGGCATCAGACTGATAGTGCCTGTGCAAGGGCAAAGGAACTTTGCTCCTGCAAATATCAGGAGATCACGCACTGGCAGGGTCCAACCCGTAGGTAGTCCTTTTAATGTAGGATCATGGGTAAGGCTCAAGTGGGTCTTAACCATCATCGTAGCAAAATCGGCCATATCAGGATTACTCTCTGCCGCTTTGGCCTTGGCCTCTGCCTCAGGTGTCCATGAGACCCCATCTGCACCGTATATCTCTTTGGCAATCAACGCAACCCTTTCTCTAAGCGGCAGTTCCAATGGATAAAGAAACTTGAAGTCAACCTTTTCCTTACAGGCATCAATGACTGCATCTGCCAGTTCAAGGGCACCCTCTCCACCTTTAAGCCAATGCTGGGAGAGTGCACACCGGGTTCCTGTATCCTCAACATATCTACGAACCAGGGCAATCTCTTCATCGGTATCCGTATGGAAACAATTGATAGAAACCACCGGCTTAGCCCCTGATTTCTTCACATTATTTATGTGATGTAAGAGATTTAAAACCCCTCTATCAACTAACCCCAAATTCTCTTTCTGGTATTCTTCAGGGAGAGGATTGCCAGGGACTACTTTAGGTCCTCCACCGTGCATCTTCAATGCCCTTATTGTAGTCACAATAACAACAGCATTAGGGGTAAGTCCACTAAAGCGACACTTTACATTCCAGAACTTCTCAAAACCTATATCTGCACCGAATCCCGACTCTGTGACATGATAGTCAAACATCTTTAGTCCAATACGGTCAGCAATGATAGATGATTGACCCACAGCAATATTGGCAAATGGACCTGCATGTACCATAACCGGTTGGTACTCTGCCGTTGACATCAATGTAGGATTAATGGTATTTCTCATCCATGCAGCCATTGAACCCGCAACTTCTAAGTCCTCGGTAGTTACCGGATTTCCGCTCTTATCATAAGCCACTATGATTTTACCTAAACGCTCGCGTAAATCTTTTAAATCTCGAACAATAGAAAGAATGGCCATAATTTCTGAGCTAACGGTAATTCCAAACTTTGAAGCCATCATAAAGCCATCTTGCTTGCCACCAAGACCAATAATGATATTGCGCAAACTCTGAGCACAGAAGTCAATTACCCAACCCATCTCTACTTTTCTGGGGTCAATATTTAATCGTCGCATGTTAGTGCGTTTTAAAAGATCTTCATCTGAGTAGTTTGCTTCATGCTGCATCCTTGCAGTCAGGGCAACCATAGCTAAATTGTGGGCATTAGAAATGGCATCTATATCCCCGGTTAGTCCTAAAGAAAACTCAGTCATCGGAATAAGCAGGGCATTACCACCGCCTGCGGCTGTGCCTTTGATATTAAAAGTAGGTCCACCGGAAGGCTGCCGAATACAGCCACCCACATTGAGACCCCTTTTACCTAAACCTTCTATCAACCCCAGAGTAGTTGTCGTTTTTCCTTCACCTAAAGGTGTAGGGGTAATAGCAGTAACATCAATATATTTACCATCGGGTTTATTCTTAAGCCTCTCAATAATCTTTAGAAAGTCGAGCTTACATATCCTGCCATAAGTAATGACTTCCTTTTTGTCAAGTCCTAACTTTCCTCTCCATTCTTCCGGTGTAGGCATACCCTTTTCTGCCTCTCTTGCAATTTCCCAATCCTGTAATTTTGTTGCATCGTAAGCCATTTTTTAAAACCTCCTTAATTAAAATATAGGACTTATAAGACTTATAGGTCCCTTAAAGTTGAATTGAAATTATACCATCAAATTACGAGAATGTCAAGAATTTTTTTTTCAATTCTTAAGTCTGTCATTAGATTTGTCGATAATATTTTGGGTAGTCTCAAATAAAACATGAAAGAATATGAAAGAAACCACAGAGGCCACGGAGAAAACCACAATGAACACAAAGAAAGGAAGTGTAATTAATTAAAACCGTTGTGAACTTTGTGGCTACTCTGTAATACAAACTTGCAAGATCTCGTTTTTTTAACAAAGTTTTTTTCATACAGCCTTTGATAGAAGCGGTATATTCGT
>SBAY01000096.1 GCA_005239945.1 Nitrospira sp. | reverse complement strand
TTTTTCAAAGAGCTTTTAATCTGGAGCCACCAACAAGGGAAAATGGGCAAAACCATTGAATCTGTATTGGCAACTCTCTAAAAAACGCAAAAGTTCAGCATTGTTAATATCAACAAATACTGGTTTAGAATAAAATATCCCTTGTCCATTATTAAGTGTAGTTAATATTTCTAAATTTAAATCTTTTCTGCGTGACCAAATAGATAATGCATCAGACTTTTCTCCTATATTTTCATAAACATACCCCATGCCATGTTTAGCCGAGGGGGATAATATCTCAGTTTCAGTTAATATCATATCCAATCTTCCATCAAAGGTCAAATCAGCTATTGTTACTGAACAACTTTCATCTACAAATGAGGTATCCCAGGGAGAGCGTTGTTTCCAAATAAGTTTATCATTAATAAAAAAATTTGTATTTTCATAAGTTAAGCAATAACCTGCTTCTTGATTTCCGACTATTATATCTATATTTCCATCGTTATCCAAATCCGCTATTGTAACAGAGGGATTCTCAAAGTATAAATTACTACCATATTTAAAATCATGTATATTCCACTCATTTATCTCCTTCCACACAGGAAAGGTTGAGGAACCTATATTCTTGAAGCCACCAATGTATCCTTCTGCTGCGCCTAAAAATATATCTATATCTCTATCACTATCCATATCACTAAAATTTAGATAAAGATGACTGTTTCGTTTGTCTAAATTCCACTCTTCATTTTTTATCCAAACAGGAGAAGAAGTACCTCCAATATTTTCATATGTCGTACTGGTAGAGATATAAAAAAACCAGTAGTCATCAACTGATATAGGAGATAAAAACAAATCATAATCTCCATCACCATCCAGATCTACTAAACTTGGTTGTATAGCAAATAACTTATCAATGTCTGATCTATCAGGTGGGTCCCATTCTGGCTTTCTTACCCACTGGTAAGTGGTAGAACTTCCAATATTTTCGTATGCCCAGACATCAATTGTCCATTCAGGCTCGGTAATAACTATACCTATTAATAAATCAAGGTCTTTATCTCCATCTAAATCTGCATGATAAGGAACAGTAATTACATTCTTATCTGAGAGGTTAAATTGCCATATCTCTTTTGTTTTCCATCCTGGTTGCCATTTTGTGCCTATATTCTCAACAATATATATTTTTCCACCCTTAGTTCGTTGTCCCATCAGTATATCATAATCTCCATCCCCATCAAAATCCATTAGATGTGGACAGAGATAATAATCAACATCAGAGACTTGCCAGGTATCTCTATACCAGACAGGAGACTTTCCTGCCAGTTTTATAGATGCATCAGCTATGTTTATATACCTTCCGCCGGGTATCTCACTCAAGGTAACATCTTTCATATTACCTGCTCGGAAATCACCTTGCAGAGTCTGCACCCAAACCTCTGCATTTATGATTCCACAATGAAAGATAAGTAATATTCCAACTAATATAACCTTTTTAAGCATAATATTATCATAGCATAAAATATAATAAAAATCAAGAAGAAAGAGATTTTAGTAATCGGATTGAGCGGATTAAACGGATTCTTTTTAAGATAATCACAGGCAGGATGCCTGTGTTACTATTGGGTTATGACATTTGTTTTTATAGGTCTGTATTCCCTTTTCTAAGGGGGAATTTCTCTCACCGTTCACTGAGCGGTTACGCCTTGGCACAAAAAACAGTTGACAGAAAAGAGCAAATTATGATAGAATGAAAAATAGCAAAATCTGAAGAAGAGGAAAGGAGATGATTTATAATGATGCAAGCACTGAAAGTAGAAAGATTTGAGTTTGAACTTCCGGAGGATGTTGTCATATCTTTAAGTAAGAAAATGACTCCAAAGATAGACCTCTCTAAAAAATTAAAGGTGTCTCTGGCAATAGGGCTATTCACCCAGGGTGCAATTACATTAGCCAAAGCAGCTCAGTTTGCCGGGATGACAAGATATAGATTTATGCATTTGCTAAAAGATTATGGTATCCCAGCGTATGAATATACACAAAGGGCATACCAACAGGATCAGGAATTTATGGCACATTATAAGGAGCTTAAAGATGGAAGTGGTTGCTGATGCGAGCTCTCTTATTAGTCTGGCAGAAATAAACAAGTTTTATCTTCTTAAAGAGTTATTTAGTAAGGTATATATCCCCATGGCTGTCTATCAAGAGGTAGTAATTGCTGGAGAGAATGAATCTGGAGCAAATGAAACTCATGCTGGAATAGAGGATGGCTGGATTAAGAAAGAAGCGGTTAAAGATATTTTAGCTGTTGAAACTCTGCTAAGTAGTATTAGTATAGGAGAGGCTGAAGCAATTATTTTAGCCAAGGAGCTAAAAGTAGATAGAGTTTTATTGAATGATCTTGAAGCAAGAAATGAAGCACATCTTTTGGGTCTCAAAGTGACAGGTGCTATTGGTATCCTTCAACTTGCAAGAGATAGAGGAGTCTCTATTGACTTAAAGAAAGAACTGGATAATCTAAAAAAGACGGGATTTAGAATTAGTGACGAGTTGTATGAGAAGGTGTTAAAATAAACTTAGGCATAGAACAAGGCAAAAAAGAGATAGCAAAAGCTCTTTTAAAGATGGGGGATGATATTGAAAAGGTAGCAAAAGTTACTGGGTTGACCATAGAAGAAATTAAAAAGTTATAATCCCAGGCAGGGTGCCTGGATTACTATAGCAGTTATTAGTCAAAACTTCTTATCTCCTTTGGAGTTTAGGCTTTAGCCTTTTATACTGATAAAATTCTAAAGAATTAACTCCGAACTACCGTATCACCG
>SBAY01000107.1 GCA_005239945.1 Nitrospira sp. | reverse complement strand
TGAGGATGTATTACCGAAGAGCCGTGTGAGGGAAAACCTCAAGCACGGTTCTGTGAGGGGCATTAAGCAATTAAAAGGAGGTTGTTGAATATGTCTACTTGACCAAAGTTTTTAAGTGGGATAGTATTAGTTGTTTTTTCGTTAAGTATTACTGGTTGTGGAGAGATGATGATGCCGGAATCAAGTCGGGTAGCGATGAAGGCAATGAAGGAGGCAAGTAAAGGAAAACATGAAAAAGCCATCAAAAGATTAGAGGAGTATCAAAAAACACACCCGGATATCTCTCTTCAAGAAATAGGGTGGCAGAAAGATATTTTAGCCCGATGTTATGAGGATATGGGTAAAATCAGTACAGCTATATCTGTCCTTGAGGAATTCTTGAAAGAACAGCCGTACCAGGAGTGTGAAGAGCCATATTTTCATCTGGCAAGATTATACCTGAAACAAGGGGATAAACAAAAGGCAAAGGCTATGTTCACAAAGGCAAAAGAGTTAGCTAAGATAAACTGCGAACTGAATATTGGCATGCAATATGAGTATGAAGCAAAGGAATTAGACTCTGCCATGGAAATCTATACCAAAATCAGCCAGGATGTCCCTTATTGCTATAAGGCATATACCTGTTTGGGTAATGTCTATCGCCAAAAGGGTAACCTGAATCAGGCAATTAGTAACTATGAAAAGGGATTAGAACTAAATCCCACGGATATGGAGACTATTATGTGGCTTGGTCCACTGTATGCGATAAGTGGTAAAAAGGATAAGGCAAAACAGGCTTTTGAGAAGGCAGTGAAAATTTCTCAGGGGATGTGGAAAGAAGCAGATAAAGAGATGAAAGCAATCTTAACCTTTCTGGATTCTAATGCCTACACTGAATTTTTGCAGGATGAGGAGGCATCAAAATATTTAAGTCAGGGGGATATGAATTCAGCTATTGAAGCCTGCCAGGAAAAGATTATCCAGGAGCCGAAAATCTTAAAATGGCATTTTTACTTAGCCGTCTTATATTCTATAAAAGAAGAAAATAAAGAGGCAAAAGAGGAGTTTAAAAAGGTCATTTCTCTTGCACCTAACTCAAGCGAGGCAAAATTATCCAAAGCAATCATGCAGACAATGTCTGACTTTTGATAAAGAATAACTTAATTAAACAAGAGGGGGTTGAGGGGAAAAACCTTTTTTAAAAGGTTTTTCCCCTCAAAAACCCCCCTTTTTTTTAACCATATTCAAATTGGGAAATTTCTGGTTTGTAAAAAATTTGTTGACAGAATGAGTTAGAGATGGTATGCTTAAAGTATAATTATCAATTTGATATGGAGAGGAAGAAATAATGACTAATGTGGACAGGATATTCAGTGTGTTGGAATTGCTTGAAAATCTACGAGATGTTTACAGGCAAACAGCACCACTTCATAAATTCGATTCTCAACAAACCGATAAGATAAAAGATAATATTGAGCAGGCAAAGAAACTGCTGGATGAAATTGAGGCGACGCTTTAGTCATCTGAAATGGAATCTGGTAATCAGTTATCGGTAAAGAGAAAGCAGTAATTGGTTATGACTGAGTACCGATTACCGTGCACTTTATTTGGGTAAATAGTTACAAATTGAGGAATCTATATGAGTCTGATTAGAACCAGGGAAGAATCCTTTATAAATCTAAATCCGTTACAGACTGGAGGAAGAACAAATGCCGCGGTAAGGGTTACAGCGGCTACCTATGCTGATGGTTATTCTGTTTGTGATTATTGTAAAGGTGTGCTTCATCTGATTGAGAAACCGCCAATATGTGAATTAACCCGTGACTTAGCAGAGTTTCTTGGCATGGATGAGGCACGACTTACACTAGGTGCCCGTGAGGGAAAATTTGAAGTGATGCACACTATGCTTTCAACAGGGGATGTAATTGTGGTTGACTCTAATCGGCACTACACAACCTATGTAGCGGCAGAATGTGTGGGAGCAAAGATTTATGAGGTGCCAAATACAGGATATCCCACCTATGAGATTATTCCAGCGGCTTATCGTAAAACCTTTGATGAGGTAATAACCCAAACAGGTAGTCCTCCAAAACTCGCTCTTCTGACCCATGTAGATGGGGAATACGGCAATCTGGTAGATGCCCGTGAGGTAGGTCAGATATGTCAGGAGTATGGGATTCCGTTCCTCCTCAATACCGCTTACACAGCAGGTCGAATGGAGGTTAAAGGCAAGGATTTATTGGCTGATTTTATTGTAGTTTCCGCTCATAAAGGCTTTGGTGTCTCTGGAACTATTGGAATTCTGGCTACTACACAAAAGTGGACAGACAAATTATTCAGGAAATCTGCCCGCTATCCTAAAAAAGACATTGAATTATTAGGCTGTACGGCTCGTTCAGCGTCGGCGGCTTGTCTTATCACAGCCCTCCCTTATGTCAAAGAAAGGGTTAAACATTGGGAGGAAGAGGTGAAAAAAGCCCAATGGTTTGTCCAACAAATGGAGGCCATGGGAAATATTGAGCAACTCGGCATAAAACCTACTAAACATGATTTACTCAGATTTAAAACACCATTATTTGATAACATGGCAAACAAACATCGCAAAAAAGGATATTTCCTTTATTATGAATTAGAGAAACGAGGTATAACCGGACTAAAACCAGGTCAGACCGCCTGGTTTAAACTATCTACTTATGGATTGACCTGGGAACAGGTGAAATATTTATTCGGTGCATTTGAAGAGATTGCAAAGCAAAGAGAGAGTTAAAGGGTTAGGGCAAGAAATAGAAAAGTAGCTGTCAGGGTTTTTCCCTGACCTTAATCCTAATCCTTCAACCCTTATCCCTAATTATTCCTCATAAGGCTTAGGCTAAAAGATGGCAAAACGAGTTTTTGTGGCGATGAGTGGTGGGGTAGATTCCTCAGTTACCGCCTATTTACTTAAAAAGGCAGGTTATGATGTTGTAGGCATTACTATGAATCTATTGGAGGCAAACTACCGAATTGAAAAATCGGATATTTGCTGTTCCCTACAGGCTTTTGCAGATGCCCAGGCTGTGGCGGATAAATTGGGTATTAAGCACTATATCATGGATTGTCAGGCAGAGTTTAAAGAGAAGGTGGTCAATTATTTTGTAAATGACTACCTTGCCGGTCGCACACCCAATCCATGTGTTTTCTGCAACTCGAAGATAAAATTTGGCTTGCTGTTGGATAAAGCTAAGGAATTAGGAGCAGATTACTTAGCTACCGGGCATTATGCTAAAATAGAAAGAACAAACGGACGATATGTCATCAAAAAGGGAGTGGATATTACCCGCGACCAGTCTTACTTTCTGTATCGGCTTACTCAGGAACAATTGAGTCAGGCAATGATGCCGTTGGGTGAATATCAGAAGGTGGATGTGCGACGGATAGCCGCCAGCCAATCTTTTAAAATAGCGGATAAATCTGATTCACAAGAGATATGTTTTATCCCGGAAGGAGACTACCGACAGTTTATTCAGCAAAGAATTGAGAATACACTTCAGCCAGGAGTAATATTGGATAGGCAAGGAAAGGTAGTTGGTTATCATGAAGGACTTATTCACTTCACCATAGGTCAACGCCGTGGACTCGGGATTGCCACAGGCAAGCCACTTTATGTTATAGCTATAGACCCACTTAAAAATGCGGTCATCGTTGGTGAAGAATCTGACCTTTATAGCCTCTGCCTGACGGCTAAGGAATTAAATTGGGTGGCCATAGAGAATCTGAAGACAAGTATGGAGGTTATGGCAAAAATCAGGTATCTGCATACCGGGGCCAAAGCCGTCATTTCCCCGCTGGAGGATAACCATGTAAAGGTAGAATTTGACCAGCCTCAGCGGGCAATAACCCCGGGACAGTCGGTAGTTTTTTACCAAGATGACCTTCTTGTCGGAGGAGGAATTATTGAATGGTGAATAGTAATCGGTAATCGGGTAATCAGGTTATTGGGTAATGCCTCAGACTACCATATAAAAGTCAAGAATTTTTTTAATTTATTTTCTATAATATTGTTGAATACAATTTCCCCTTTCCCCAAGAATACAAGGCGTTT
>SBAY01000192.1 GCA_005239945.1 Nitrospira sp. | reverse complement strand
TTTGGGCTTTTAAATTTGATTCCTTGATTTTACTAGGGTTTTTAAGGCATACCCCTCCTTTTTTTGACCATTTTTTGTAAAAAGTGCGAAACTTGGGTTTGACAATTTGACTGCTGTACCCAGCAGGTATGTTGACATCCTGGCCACCAGATGAAGCCTGCACCTTCCCTTCAAAGACAGATATTCTCGAAACCCCATCTTTGGTGTATTCTGTCTGGAATTCAGTCCCTCTAACCCCGCAGAAAACCCCTGGCGTCTCAATCTCGAACTGAGAGTTGGTAGTATCTGTGCCCTTAAACAATATTCTCCCGAGAATAACCTGAATTTTTGTTTTGACGGCTTTACCCTGTTCTGTAAAAAAGCTCTTTTTAAGTATGACTGATGTCTCTGGTTTCAGCTGAACTATACTTTTATCCTCAAATTCAAGTTGGGCATTTGAATTTTCAGCCACAACCATTTCATCATGGGGATAGATATAATCCTCTGCCCGGAGATTAACATACTTATCCGTTCCAATCCTTTTAACCTTGACATCACCAACCGCGGCAGTCACCTTCACCTGTGGAAATTTTGGTATTTTAATCTTGTCATGAGGGGAAAGGGCATGAGGATTCGCAAGGTTGTTGTAATTGGAAATAGCCATCCATAACCACGGGGTCTTGAAATACTTCTCTGAAATATCCCATAATGTATCACCGTCTTTTACCTCGTGAATGACAAAATGTTGAGCAGATGCTAATGATGCTAAACTTACCAGATAGGTTACAAAGAATAATAGTCTAAAGGTTTTTCATAGTTACCCTCCTTATTTTTGTATCTCCTGGCATGTTGCCGTATTCGATAAAGCCGTTCCGTGAAGCCTCCTTCCTTTTCGAAGCCTTTGGCCTGGACTGCCAGTTGGCGGTCGAGCAGGCTTGAGGCAACCGCAATGAGCGTTAAAGCGGCGTTAGCGGCGATTTCTGGATAGGTGGACGGAATGGACGAGGTGGACTTTGTGGACGGAATGGACATGGTGGACTGTCCATGTTGTCCATTCCGTCCATTTCGTCCATTCTGTCCACACTCTTCATGAATTTCCCGCACCCATTCGATTACCTCTTCAACATTTCCCGGCCGTCGGGCAATCAGTGACGCTCGGCGGGGGTCGTTTCGCTCCCACAGCGGCAAACCACGATGTCGAAGAAAATCCTCATAATCCAGCCGCAATTCCTCCAGACTGGCCCGAGCGACATTCGTTAATTTCAACTCAGTCTTTTTGGAAGTACCGGATGCCTGGCTACCTTCGGCAATATTCTGCACGCCGGACCTGGCCGCCTGAACCATCTGATCTCGCGTCCGACTCCATCGGTCGATGTACCGCTCACAAAATCGTACCGTCACATCATAAACCAACTGTGCGATCTGAAAACTCTTTAATTTCCGGTAACCGCCATGCTTCGGAATTAGTTCTTCTACGCCACTTCGTCCACAATGTCGATTACTTCCATTCTGTCCATTCATATCCCTGTTTCCTTCAAGACCTCAGAAAAACCAATGATGGAATTCAGTGAGGTTCTAAGTTCATGGCTCATATTTGCCAGGAATCTTGATTTTGCCTCAGTTGCCTCCTGAACTTGCTTATTCGTGATTTCTAACTCTCTGGTCAGCCTGGCAATAGTCTCTACCGACTCCTCTATTCCTTCCTCTTTTTGACTACCCTTAAAAAGCTCAAATATCTTCTTATGTAGTTTATGTTCTACAGAAAGAATCTTTTCCAGACCAATCCCCATAGAAACCAGAATTACTGTCAGTAAAAGAGGCACAATGGGCAGATGAATATGCCAATAGGTAAAAAGTAAAAAAGAAATAAGTATAATCCCGGCCAGTATCGATATGGTCCTCAGGATATCATCCCTAATCTTTGCGCCTTTAATGAGCAGACTCATTACCAGCCCAAGAATAAGTATGAGCAAAATAACGGTTATTTTGTTTAATGGGACAATATGATTTCCGCTCAGAATGGTTTTGATTATATTTGCCTGAATCTCTACGCCATTTGAAAGTCCTATGTATTTTGAAAATGGGATTGATTTTTCATCACCCATTCCCCTGGCACTGCATCCCACCAGAACAATCTTATCCTTGAAATAGTCAGTTGGAAATTCCCCTTTTAATACTTTATAGTAAGATATTTGGCCAAACCTTGAGCCAGCAAAGTTTATAGACATAATTCCCCCGGGCACCATTAAATTTCCAACAGCAAAGGCATTTTCCAGATCAGTTATCTTATCCACCTTTAGATAATTGCGCACTACCTCCAGGCCAAAGGCAAAAAACCTCTTACCGCTGATGTCTTGAACCAACCCCACCTGACGCACGATGCCATCCCCTGAGGCCTCTACATTTCCATCTCCAAGCCCTGCCGAGACTTCAGCCAATTGTGGAAATGGCTCGATCCACTTTAGTTATCCTCCGATAGAACTCCAGGTTACCAGGTAAACAACACCTCCGAAGGCTTTTGTTGCCTCAATCAATCTCCTGTCTTGTGAAGAATCCTCTATATTTGGCTCAACAAAAAGTATATCTATACCAATTGTCCGAGCACCTGCCAGAGACAACTTATCAATCAATTCTGCATGATATTTCCTGTTCCATGGCCATCTTCCAATCTCATTCAGGCTTTGCTCATCCACGACCACAATAACTATTTTCGGCTCAGGCGCCAATTCCCCTCGAAAATGGAATTTCATGTCATACATCATCCATTCCAACCCATCCAGGAGATTACACCCAGACAATATTGACACAAAAATACCCACCACAAGACCAATCAACAATTCTTTCTTTTTTGTTTTTTTAGCCTTTTCCATATTTTTTCTTGTTTCCTATGTTCTCAAAAACCTCGCTACACTCAGGGCAAATTCTTTTGTATTAATGGGTTTGGTAAGATATTCATTACAGCCTGCGGCCTCTATCTTTTCCTTATCACCGGCCATGGCATAGGCGGTCAGGGCGACAATGGGGGTATCTTTATTGATAGACTCCTCTTTGATTATCTTTGTAGCGGAAAGCCCATCCATTCCTGGCAATTGGATGTCCATCAGGATATGACATAGGGATTAATCTCTTTTGCCTTCTTTATTGCCTCTTCTTCATTTGTGGCATAAGCTACCTGGTATCCTGCTTCCTCAAGATAGACTTCCATAAGCTCTCTGGCCTGTGCCTCATCTTCTACAACTAAGATAGTAGGTCTTCCTTCTTCTATTTTTGGTGCTGAAATCTTCTTTTCCTCTACTGCTTCCTGTCTCGGGGATATGGTAAAGATAAAGGTGCTTCCATTTCCTAATTCGCTTTCCAGCCAAATTTTCCCTCCATGCAATTCCACTAACCTCCTGGTCAAGGGAAGCCCAGTCCTGTTCCCTGGTATTGCTTGGCATAGGAGCTGTCTATCTGCTTAAACTCCTCAAAGACCTTTTCGTAATGCTCCCTGGCAATCCCAATGCCTGTATCCTGGACAGAGATCTGCACCATTTCATTTACCGGTTTTGCCTGAATATCTATCCTTCCTCCTTCATGGGTGAATTTAATCGCATTGGAAAGAAGATTATACATAATCTGCTTGAATCGGACAGGGTCTGCCTTTATAGTCGAGATGCCCTCAATCTTAACTTCAATCCAGATGTTTTTCTTTCCTGCCAGGCTTTTAACTAAGGTCTGGCACTCAGTCAGCATCTCTTGCAAAGAAAAGTCCTCAATCTTAAGCTCTATTTTTCCTGCTTCTACCTTAGAGAGGTTTAAGATATCATTGATAAGGGTGAGCAGGTGTTTGCCACTGGTGAGGATATTGCTGGCATACTTTGTCTGTTTCTCATTCAAATCACCAAAGGTCCTTTCCAATAGAATTTCACTGAAGCCGATGATTGAATTTAAGGGTGTGCGCAATTCATGCGACATATTTGCCAGAAATTCCGATTTTATCCTGTTGGACTCTGTTGCCTTTATCTTTTCAGCCTCTGCCGTGGCTGTTATGGCTACAAGTTCCTTTTCTTTTTCCGCACGCTCCTTGAGTTCATCAAGAAGTTTCATTAACTCCTCATTCTTTCTTTTAACCTCATTTATCAACTCTGTACTTGAAAGGCGAACGAGTCTTTCCTTCTCTATTTGAATGAATTCATCCGTTGGTTGGAATTGCGTATCTGGGATATACTTAAAAGCCTCGACTTCACAAAAACCATCTTCTGTCTGAGCTACCCTTAATTTATCAAAAAACACCTCTGCCTTACCTATATTCAACTTTTCTTTTTTGCTTTGAAATAGAAGAAGTAACCCAAAGGCATCTTCTTTTTTATCAAAACCCACGACTATACTTGATTCCTCATCTTTTTGATAAATAAGTCGAGAGAGTTCCGAGGTTATGGTAACAAGCCTTGTGACCGCGATAGAATTAAATTTAAGGTCTTCTGCTAAAAGGCGAATCTTGTTTCTTGCCTCAACGATAGAACTCTCGTCCTTTATTAAAATTCTGTCCAGGTTAATCATTTTTTATACCTCACCTTCAATTCAGACATTAGACCATAAACTAAAGACTTAAGCGGTTAGCCGGAAGATTAAGCTTTCAGTTTTTGGATGAGACAGGTGTTCATACATTATCTTTTTCTCCATCTGAAAGCTGACGGCTGAACGCTGAATGTTTACGACTTAAGTCTGATGTCTAAAGTCTGAAGTCTAATGTCTGAATTGAAGATACCTCACGACTATGCAAGTAGCGTCATCCTCTACCTTGCCAAATTCATGGATGATGTGTGCAGCTATTGTTTTAGCATCGTCTCCCAAAAGCCCGGGATAATCTTCTAATTTAAAATGTTCTTTTACTCCATCGGTACATAAAACAAAGATATCTCCATCATCTAATTTTATTGTCTCTTCTTTGGGGGATTTAATTATATCTCCAATTATTCCATCATGGGAGATAAGCCTTATTGGCTTCGTGCCAAATTTTCTGGCGGTTATATCACTTATCCCCCCATATTTCAGAATACCTGAATCTATATCTAAAAGGCACAAGCCTGCTACTGCACCCCGGGAACCTTTTATATGTTCATGGAGCGCTTTCATTGTCACTATCAAATCCTGGTTGTAACTTTTCTCTAAAAAATCCCGGCAGATAAGGGCAAGTTTATAAGCCTCCTGGCCATGTCCCAGGACATCCACAATGGCTATAAATACCTTAACCTTATTGTCAAATTCCTTGATAAGCCCTATATCACCACATTCAGTACCCTGGTTATAAAAAAGTGGCCTTTTAGCCAAAAAGTAATCCAGATTAGCCATTTATTAATTGCTCCATTTGTAATTCAGGGGTTAAGGATAAGATAAATTTTTTCTTTCTTACCCTTGCCCCTTTTACAATAATTTTCTGGCGATAACCTTTGTTCCTTGCCTACTATCACTGGAAATTTCAAATTCATCCATCAGTCGTTTGACACCTGGAAGTCCTGACCCTAAGCCATCTCCGGTGCTAAAATGGTCTGTCATTGCCTTGTCTATATCCTCTATTCCTGGACCATTGTCCTGGGCAATAATCTCAATACCTTTTTGGGTTCCCTTCTCAATGATTTTTATGGTGATTTTTCCTTCTTTAGCATAGTGGAATATATTCCTCGCCAGCTCAGAAACGGCTGTGGCAATCATATATTGTTCAGCCTGTTTAAAGCCGACTGCCTCAGCTAATACCCTTGCCTCAGAGGTAGCGATAGCAATATCAACTTCATGGGTGATATTAATTGGCTGGAGATTATGATTCATCTTCTTCCTCTTCCGGCTCTTCTAACTCCTCTATTGCCTCTGTGGTTTCATCATCAGCATCTTCTATTTCTTCATCTGTTAGTCTGGATTGTAATTTATGAAATCCATCTTCAAGGGTAATAGCTGTTTGAATATCACCAAAATCAAAATCCAGATCAATAAGTGAAACCACCACTTCTGGCTTAAAGCCCGTCAGAACGGTTGTTGCTCCTAACATAGATGCCATTTTAACTGTATCAGAGATTACCTGGCCAAGAAATGAGTCTATTACATTTGCCCCTGAGAGGTCAATAATTACTTTTTTTATGCCTGTGTTTTTAATCTTTTCTAATACATCCCTTTGAATTTGCAGGACTGATTCATCATAGAGTTCACCATGGATAGGCACAACGAGGCAACCCTGTATAATATTCATGACCACCTTCGAAAGATAGTTTTTCCCTTTCATAGATATCTCCCTCTTTTATGATGCAAGAGCGATGACGGAAGACCAAACATATAGAATATGCCTGCCGGGTCAGGAATGGTATCGGTAATGTGTTGGGCCTCCTTCTCATCCTTTGCGTCCATGATTGAGGCAAGGGCTGACAAGAGTTTAGCCCCCTGGTCCAACACCGGGGCAGTGGGGCCAAAACAGCCGCGACAGGGCATATTGGCGTTAAGACATCGTTCCCCGCAGCCAGAACGGGTGGCCGGGCCCAGGCAAATAATTCCATCCACAAGAAAACATCTTTCAGTATTTGTTTGCAATTCGTGGATGCGCTTGAATTCCTTAATCAATATCTTTTCTGGTTTTGAATCCCGGCGTGGACAGGTATCGCACAATTGCTTGTCCGGGGCCAGCACAGAGCCTTTTTCAGGGAGTTTTCCTTCCAAAATTGCCTGCAAAGCCTGTCCAATCAAATTAGCAGGTGGGGCACACCCCGGCAGATAATAATCAACCTGAATCACCTGATTTAAGGTTGAAACTGTATTAAAAAATTCTGGCAAGACAAGTTTTCCCTCAGGCATTTCGGTCTGGGTTTTAGGAAGAATACCTTTGGGGTTGACAACTGAAGGCACTTCTTTGTAAGCCCGGTTAAGTATTGATTCTCTATCCCAGAAGTTGGCCAGTCCTGGAACTCCACCCAGATAGGCGCAGGTTTCAAATGCCACCACCAATCCTGACTTCTGACGCAGAAGTTTTGTCATTTCCTCCTGCTCACTTGTGCGAACCGCACCATTGATGAAACTGACAGCGAGCTCTCCATCAGCCATTGATTCTACATCACGGCGTTTGAAATCTAAGGCTACTGGCCAGAAGACAATCTCCACGGCTTCCACAACATCGAGAATGGCCTCATTCAGGTCAACGATAGCCTCTTCACATCCTCCACAGCTTGCTGTCCAGTAAAAGGCAACCTTTGGTTTTGCCATCGTAAAATCTCCTTAAGTTGCTATAGGACTTATAATTTTTTCGGCTGAACTTACTGCCTTTTCAAAATTGAATCTGACATCTCATTGTTGTTCCACCCTCGTTTCGCATCCAGAGGAGTGGTTTTTTTAGCCGTTCACACCATGCTCGGATATCCTTTTCAAAGGTGGGACAATCGCCAACCACCTCCAGCGTATCACCATCTTTTAAGTCAGTCATTGCCACTGTAATTTTTAAAACCGGCTGGGGACACTTCAGACCCATTGTATCCAGAACCTTATTGGCCATAATAATTCACCTCCTTCTAAAAACTAAAAAGATTAACCACGAAGAACACAAAGCAGACACAAAGAACACAAAGGTTTTTTAATTTGCTATTCCAATAATCTTGTTGACTATTTCATTTCTTGTCATATTTCTTTGTGCCCTTTGTGAATTCCTCTGTGACCTTTGGTATGTCAGGCAAAGCGTATGTAGAACCCGATGGATGGAAGAGCCATAAGACCAAATTTGCCGTTCGGGTCTAAGCTGTTTTGAGGTATGTGG